>NZ_JBZYCU010000013.1:0-71494 GCF_058933875.1 Streptococcus sp. STC1396
ACAAAGATAGGGACATCAAGAATGAGATACAAGCAATTTTTAAGGATCATAAGGGCAATTATGGTTACCGCAGGGTTCATCTAGAACTGCGCAATCGTGGTTATAGCATCAATCATAAGAAAGTGCAGCGTTTGATGCAGGTGTTAGGTCTGTCTGCACGCATCCGTAAGCGCAAGAAATACAAGTCCTACAAGGGGGAGGTGGGCAAGAAGGCTCCAAATCTGATTAACAAGCAATTTGAGGGGTCTAAACCCTTTGAGAAGTGTTATACCGATGTGACCGAGTTTGCTTTGCCAAATTGCTCTGAGAAACTCTATCTGTCGCCTGTTCTGGATGGTTATAACAGCGAAATTATCGGCTTTACCTTGTCCCATTCTCCCAACCTGATGCAGGTTAAATCCATGCTTGAAAAGGCTTTTCCTAAGGAAGCTTATCCCAATACTATTCTCCATAGCGACCAAGGTTGGCAATACCAACATGAGGTCTACCATCGTTTTCTTGACAGTAAAGGGATCTGTCCCTCCATGTCTCGCAAAGGAACTAGCACGGATAACGGTATGATGGAATCTTTCTTTGGTATCTTGAAAACAGAGATGTTTTACGGATTTGAGGAGAGTTTCAAATCACTGGATCACTTGGAACAAGCCATCACGGATTATATTTTTTACTACAACAACAAGCGTATTAAAGCAAAGCTAAAAGGACTCAGCCCTGTTCAGTACAGAACCAAATCCTTTCACTAATATTTTTTGTCCAACTTTTTGGGGTCAGTACACTTTACGTCTAGGTATTTTCTTTTCCTCTATTCTACGTGCCTCGATCCCAGAAAAGAGCCAAAAGGATCACAGCGCCCAGCACTGATGGAAAGATAGCTGTGTCCGCTAACATCGGTCCCCAGTGGCCAAAAAGCAATTGCCCAAGCCATGAACCAAACCAGCCCAAGAGGATTTTTCCGATACAGCCCATACGCTCCCCACGGCTAGTGATAGCCCCAGCGATGAGGCCGATAACAAAGCCAACAAACATACTACCAATCATATAGGATCCTTCTTTCTATGTTTCTAAGAATACTTTTCAAGAAGCAGGTGGGAGCTGTCAGATTAAAAGTATCCGTCAAAACGACTTCAAATCTTAGATTGCCCAGTCTCCATTGCGGAAGATTGGCACACGGCTGCCGTCTTCACGGATACCGTCAATATCCATCTGGTTAGAGCCAATCATAAAGTCCACATGGACATCCGAGCGGTTGAGACCTGCTGCTTCTAGCTCTTCTTCAGATAAATTCTCTCCGCTGACTACACTAGTCGCATAGGCTGCACCAATAGCCAAGTGGTTAGAAGCATTTTCATCAAAAAGAGTGTTAAAGAAAGTAATGCCTGACTGAGAAATCGGGCTTGGATCGGGTACAAGAGCTACTTCACCCAAGGCACGCGCACCAGCGTTTTCAAAGACAAGATCCTTCATAACTTGGTCGCCCTTTTCAGCAGTAATATCCACAATCTGGCCATCCTTGAAGGTCACCTTGATGCCCTCGATAATGTTGCCATTGTAGCTGAGAGGCTTGGTGCTGGTCACATAGCCATCAGCTCGACGGAAGTCTGGTGCTGAGAAGACCTCTTCTGTCGGCATGTTGGCGATGAAATACTCACCCTGAGCATTAAGACTGCCAGCAGACTCCCAGTGATGGTTCTTAGGCATGCCCAGTATCAAGTCTGTGCCTGGTGCTGTGTAGTGTAAGGCAGTGAATTGCTCCTCATTCAAGATCTTAGCTTTTGAACCAAGCTTTTCTTCATGGGCCTTCCAAGCTGCAACTGGATCATCCTCATAGACACGGCAGGTTTTAAAAATCTGATCCCAGAGCAAATCTACCGCTTCCTCATCGCTGGCTGCATTTGGGAAGACCTTCTTAGCCCACTCTGTACCGGCTGCTGCAGCGACTGTCCAGCTGACTTTATTGGATTGGGTTGCAATCCGCATCGGCTTCATGGCTATCCCCATAGCTTTAGCAGAAGCTGATAATTTCTCAGCGTCCACGCCGTTCAAAGCCCCCGGATCAGATGAACGCACGCCCAAGCGGCTGGCTTTCTTTTCAAGGAGATAGTTCATCTCAGCCACCTTATAGTCAGGGACATTGTCCAGACGGTCCATCGGCGCATGGAGGAACTTCTCCCGCGTACTCAAATCATCTGCCCACTGGACAATGACTTCGTGAGCCCCCAAAGCATAGGCCTCCTTGACAATCAAGTGTGCCAGCTCACGCTGCTCCACATCAATATTGAGCGCCACTGTGTGACCCGGCTGCACATTGATACCATTGGCAACCAATAGTTTAGCATATTTTTCTAAGTTTTCTTTAAAATTTGGCAGAACCATTCTGCTTCTCCTTTTCTTTTGTTATTTCTCTTTAAACAAGGACAGCAAGCTAACCGCTGCCACCGTACCGCAAATCAAGGCGGTCAGTTTCAAAATCGTATCTGGATCTAGGTCCAGCTGGTAATCAAAAATCTTTTGCGCTGGCTTATCCTGAGCGGAAATGGTCAATTTCATAAAAACCTCTTTCTATATTTTAGAAAAACTCATCAAACAGACTCAACTGGTTATCCTCAGGCATATTACCTAGAATGCCCATGTCGTCCATTTTTTCGACGAGGGTGCTAGAGAGGCCGCCGCGTTTGCGGAGCTCTGTCTTGGAGAGGAATTCGCCTTCTTCCCGCGCTCTAACCACTTGGCGGGCAACGTTGTCACCCAGACCGTCCATGGTAGAGAAAGGTGGGATAAGGGTGTCTCCTTCGATGAGAAACTCAGTTGCATGGCTCTTATAAAGATCCAGCTTCCCGAACTTGAAGCCCCGCTCCAGCATTTCATTGACGATTTCCAGAGTCGTATAAAGGTCGATTTCCACATTGGAGGCCTCGTTATTCTTGCGCTTGTCAGCGATTTCACTCATCCGGCGCTTGACGGCATCAAGTCCGCCACTCATGGTCTTGATGTCAAAGGCCTTGGCTCGGATAGAGAAGTAAGCACAGTAGTAATAAAGCGGATGATGCACCTTGAAGTAGGCCACCCGCAGGGCCATCATAACGTAGGCTGCCGCATGGGCCTTGGGGAACATGTACTTGATCTTTCCGCAGGACTCAATGTACCACTCTGGCACATTGTTTTCCTTCATAGCTGCGATGTAACCATTGCGCTCTTCTTCAGAAATCTTCAGCCAGAGGCCCTTCCGCACGCGCTCCATGATCGTAAAGGCCATCTTAGGATCCAAGCCCTTGTGCATGAGGTAAACCATGATGTCGTCCCGACAACCGATAACGGTGGACAGGTCGGCAATTCCTTGCTTAATCAAGTCCTGAGCATTGCCCAGCCAAACGTCCGTACCATGAGAGAGGCCAGACAACTGTAAGAGCTCGGCAAAAGTTGTCGGATGGGTCTCATCAACCATGCCCCGTACAAAATTGGTTCCAAACTCCGGAATTCCTAGCATACCAGTCGGCGTGCCGATTTGCTCCTGAGTCACACCCAAAATGTCTGTTCCAGAAAAGAGGGCCATGACACCAGCATCATCCATAGGAATGTCATTTGGATCAATGCCAGATAAGTCCTGAAGCTTCCGAATCATGGTCGGATCATCGTGTCCCAGAACGTCTAGCTTGAGGACATTTTCATCGATATCATGGAAGTTAAAGTGGGTGGTCTGCCACTCGGCTGTCACATCGTCAGCTGGATATTGGACCGGTGTAAAGTCATAAACATCCATATAGTTAGGGATAACAACGATTCCACCCGGGTGTTGTCCAGTCGTCCGCTTGACTCCAGCAGCTCCCTGCGCCAGACGCTCAACTTCTGCGTCTCGGTAGAACTTCCCGTAGTCGCGCTCGTAGCCCTTGACAAATCCATAGGCCGTCTTAGCCGCAACGGTACCAACGGTACCAGCCCGAAAGGCATACTCCGCACCAAAGATATCCCGCACGTCCAAGTGGGCGCTCGGCTGATCCTCTCCAGAAAAGTTCAAGTCAATATCGGGTACCTTGTCCCCGTCAAATCCAAGGAAGGTCTCAAATGGAATATCCTGACCGTTCTTGCTCAGCTTGTGGCCGCACTCTGGACAGTCCTTATCCGGCATATCAAAGCCTGAACCATAGGAGCCATCCGTGATGAACTCGCTGTATTGGCATTTGTCACAGACATAGTGGGGAGACAAAGGATTAACCTCGGTAATTCCAATCATGGTCGCGACAAAGCTGGATCCGACAGACCCCCGTGAGCCTACCAGATAGCCCCGTTCATTGGAGCGTTGGACCAGCATCTGCGATGCCAGATAAATCACGGCAAAACCATTCCCCAAGATGGAGGTCAGCTCTTTTTCGATCCGCAAGTCTACGATATCTGGTAGCGGATTGCCATAAATCTCAAAGGCTTTTTGATAGGTCAGCTCGGCAACTGTCTCCTCAGCCTTGTCAATGAAAGGCGTATAGAGGTCGCCCTTGACCACCTCTACCGGCTCAAAGGTCTCCGCCAGCTGATTTGGATTGGTGATGACCAACTTCTTAGCCAAGTCCTCCCCCAAGAAGGCAAATTCGTCCAGCATTTCATTGGTGGTTCGGAAGTGAGCCTTAGGAAGCGGAGCCGGCTGAGCATTTTCACCGTGGCCAATAGTCCGGTTAATCATGGCTCCCTGACCCAGACTCCGGACGATAATCTCGCGATAGATTTCTTCTTCCGGCTCAATATAGTGGACGTTCCCCGTCGCAAGGACAGGCTTGCCCAAGCGATCTCCGACCTCAATCAGATTGCGAATAATGGTCTGCAGTTCTTCCTGGTCCTTGATCTGCTCCTTGGCAATCAGCGGCTCATAGATAGCTGGCGGCATGACCTCGATAAAGTCATAATACTTGGCTACTTCGACAGCCGCATCCACCCCCTGAGAAACAACAGCATCATAGACTTCGCCTTCTGAGCAGGCTGAGCCCAGAATCAGGCCTTCACGATGGGCATCCAGAACAGTCCGTGGAATCCGCGGAACACCTTCGAAATACTTGGTATTGGACAGACTAACTAACTTGAAAATATTCTTGAGACCCGTCTGATTTTTCACATAAATAGTCGCATGCTTGACCCGAGCTTTCTTATAGGAATTCTCATCGACCAGATCCGTATTGAGATCCTTGAGATTGGTCACACCATGCTTTTCAGCCACATCCTTGATAAAGATAAAGAGGAGACGGCCCGTCGCTTCCGCGTCATAGTTGGCCATGTGGTGGTGCTCCAGAGCAATCTGGAAACGCTTGGTCAAAGGCCCCAGACCATGGCGCTTGTACTCTGGATAGAGGTTGCGGGCAAATTCTAATGTGTCAATGACCGGCTGAGTAATTTTCGGCAAATTATGACGCTCATAGTTGACATTCATAAAACCCACGTCAAAGGTGGCATTATGGGCAACGAGGACACTGTCCTGGCAAAATTCCTGAAATTCTTTCAGCACCTGCTCTAGCGGTTTGGCATTGCGGACATGCTCATCTGTAATCCCGGTCAGATCCGTCGTAAAGGCCGACAGAGGATGACCCGGATTGATAAACTCATCAAACTCAGCGATGATATTGCCCTTGTGCATCTTACTGGCTGCGACCTGAATCAAGTCATTGTAAACAGCTGAAAGTCCCGTCGTCTCCACGTCAAAGACTACATAGGTCGCATCGCTCAGCGCCATGTCCACTTCATTGTAGACGATGGGCACTCGGTCTTCTACAATATTGGCCTCCATACCGTAAATCAGCTGAATACCAGCTTTCTTGGCAGCCTTGTAGCCATGGGGAAAGCTCTGCACATTGCCATGGTCAGTAATGGCGACAGCCTTGTGGCCCCACTTGGCTGCCGTTGCAACGATTTCCTCGACCTCAGGAAGGGCGTCCATAGTAGACATATTGGTATGGGCGTGAAACTCGACTCGTTTCTGCCCCTCAGGCATCAAGTCCTTGCGCTCATAGTGGGTAACGGCCTGCACATCCTGCACATTCATGGTCAGGTCGCGGGTGAAGTTGTTCATCTCCACATTTCCCCGCACGCGCAGCCAAGCACCTTTCTTAATCATGTCAAACTTCTTGGCTTCTTCTTCGTTTTTCATCCATTTCTGCAAAGAGAAGCTGGAAGTATAGTCTGTCATCTTGAAATTGAGCAAGACCCGGCCGGTCCGAGTGACCTTCTGCTCTAGATCAAAGACCATTCCCTCGAAGACCAGACGGTTTTCCTCAGTCTGAACTTCGATCATAGGGGTAATCTCTGCCTTATCTAGATTTGGCTTTGCTGCAGCCTTGCGAGCTTGAAAATCGTAGGCTGGCTTTTCCTCTGGCGGTGGTACCATCTGCTGTAAGGATTCCATAGCCTTGAGCGCCTCTTCATTAGCCGCCTGAACAATCTTGGCATTCTCCGCTTGGAAATTCTCGGCTTGCTGCTGGGTCAGCTCATCGCTATGCTGGACCTGACAGGTCAGATGAGGAAAGCCGTACTTGACCAGCTGCTGGCTGAGGTTAGGCAGGTGGTTCTTACGAAAATGTTCTGTATCAATGGTCGAAGCCCCCTCAATCAGCAGCTTGTCCCCATCCAAATGAACCTGTAAATCCTGATAAAGACTCTTAAAACTATGACTGGCACAAGGTCCCTCCTCAAAGGCCAGCTGGTAATAAGCCTGCAAGAGCTCATCCGATACCTGAGGAGCCTGACAGTGAATTTCAAAAACGGCTTGATTGCCCGTCTTAGAAAACTCTTGAGCTAGGCGCTTCTGCAATTCCCGAAAAATCTCAATGGGCAGAATATTCGCAAAAGAAAAATGAAACTCCCAGACCCGACTGACCTTGTGGACCAGAACCTTCTCAATTTCTGCATTCAAAAAGGCCTCTGAATTTCTCATTTCCAGTGGCATATCCAGCTGATTCATTAAAATTTCAAACTTGTTTGACATGACATTTCCTCGTACAGTAGTGACCCTATTTTACCATAAATCAGCACTTTTTTCGACAGAAAAAGAGTCAGACAAACTTGCCTGCTCTTTGTTCATATTACAAGAAAGCCAAGAGTTTTACCTCAGCACCGCTTCTGCCAGCGCTTTTTGGATAGCAATGACACTTTTATCACTCCGGAAGGTCAGAGTTTCAGCTGGCTCCTCAGCGCTAGAAACCCAGATTTTCAGCTCAGCGTCTAGATCAAAGTGACCAGCCGTTTCCACTGAAAAGCGAGAAATGGAGCAATACGGATAAGACTTATAAGCCGTTTTCTTGCCTGTCACTCCCTGCTTATCCACCAAAATCAAGCGTCCGTCTGTAAAAACAATCAAATCACGAATGAGGCTAAAAGCCAGTTCCACATTTTCTGTTGGCGTCAGAATATTCTCCAATTCTCTTTCAACTTTGTCAATATCTTTCTGAGAAGCATTGCCTAATAAACCACTGAATAATCCCATCATTCGGTCCTCCAATCCGTTTTCCCTTACTATAGCATTTTCAAGGCCAATAAGCAAAAGAAAACTGCCAGACAAAACTGGCAGTTGATTTTATTTTGTCAAAATAGACAGAGTTTCCAGCAGATTATCAGCGTGGACTTCAATGGTATCGCCCGTAGCCTTAATCTTGACTTCGACAATGCTTTCTGCAGCTTTCTTACCAACTGTGACGCGGATTGGTAGTCCAATCAAATCGCTGTCACTGAACTTGACACCAGCGCGCTCATTGCGATCATCCACCAAGACTTCATAACCAGCATTTAGCAAGTTAGCCTCGATTTGATCAGTAAGTGCCAATGCTCCCTCATCCTTGACATTGACTGGAATCAGGTGCACATCAAATGGTGCCAGCTCTTTAGGGAAGTTGATGCCCCAAGCATAGCGGAATTCACCCTTAGGCGTTTTATTGACAAAGAGGCGGGCATGCTGCTCCATAACAGCAGACAGCAAGCGGCTGACACCGATACCGTAGCAGCCCATAATCATCGGCACTGCGCGACCGTTTTCATCCAAGACATTGGCATTCATGCTGTCAGAATAGCGAGTTCCCAGCTTGAAGATGTGCCCAATCTCAATCCCACGGGCAAACTTGAGGATACCTTGGCCGTCCGGCGACACTTCTCCTTCACGAACTTCGCGGATATCCACATACTCTGGGCTAAAGTCACGGCCTGGATTAACACCAGTCAGGTGGTAACCATCTTCATTGGCTCCTGCCACAGCATTAGAAAGGGCTTGGACTCTACGGTCTGCGATAATAGTCACATCTTCTGGCAGATTGACTGGACCTAACGAGCCAAATCCTGCGCCCAAGAGCTGACGGACTTGATCTTCACTCGCCACATCAAAGAAATCTGCACCCAGATGATTTTTTAATTTGACTTCATTGAGCTGGTCATTGCCGACAAGGAGGGCTACGACAGGCTTTTCATCAGCCATGTAAACCAAGGTCTTGATTGTTTCTTCTGTATCAACTTGTAGGAAAGCTGCTACCTCATCAATGGTCTTGCAGTCAGGAGTTGCCACACGCGCCAACTCTGCTTCAGCTACTACCTTTTGGCTTGGTTTATAAGCATTCGTCGCCATTTCAAGGTTAGCTGCATAGCTAGATTCGCTAGAGTAGGCAATGGTGTCCTCACCAGAAACCATCCATTTAAGCAATTCTGCCTTGATTTCTTCTTGCACTTCTGCCGGAATCTCCTCAAATGAGGCAACTGACTTGTCCAAAACAACCCAACGGTCAAGGTCTGTACGAGCAGGCGTGATTGCCATAAATTCCTGACTGTCCTTACCACCCATAGCGCCACCGTCACCAATAATGGCTTTGAAATCTAGCTCACTGCGAGTGAAGATTTTCTCATAAGCAGATTTGTATTCATCATAAGTTACATCCAAACTATCATAGTTGGCATGGAAACTATAACCGTCTTTCATGATAAACTCACGAGTACGAAGAAGTCCATTACGTGGACGCTTTTCATCACGGTACTTAGGTTGGATTTGATAAAGGTTGAGTGGCAATTGCTTGTAAGACTTAACAGAATCACGGACAATGGAAGTGAAAGTCTCTTCGTGTGTCGGACCCAGGATGAAGTCTGATTTTTCGCGATTTTTCAGCTTGTAGAGGTCTTCACCGTAGGTTTCATAACGACCAGATTCACGCCAGAGGTCTGCACTGAGCAGGGCAGGCGCTAGCATTTCAACCGCACCAATCTTATCAAACTCTTCCCGCATGATTTTTTTAGCTTTTTCAATGACACGGTTAGCCAGTGGCAGATAAGAGTAAACTCCCGCAGAAACTTGGCGAACATAGCCAGCCCGCAACATAAGGGCATGGCTGATAACCTGAGCATCGCTTGGCATTTCGCGCAGCGTTGGGATTAGCATTTTACTTTGTTTCATAAAAACAAAACTCCTTCATAGAATATTTTTCAATCTTTTAAAATGTTAGAAGAACAATTTCATAATATCATTCCAAGTCACAGCAATCATGAGGACAACCATGACAGCTACCCCTGCAAGGGTAACATAGCTTTCTGTTTCCCGTTTCAAGGGTTTGCGACGGATAGCCTCAAGGATATTGAGGACAATTTTTCCACCGTCCAAGGCTGGAATCGGAATTAGATTAAAGATCCCGATATTAAGGGACAGCATGGCTAAGAGACTCAGAATAGCCGGCAGACCTTGCTGAGCCGCCTGACTGCTGACATTATAAATAGCAACTGGGCCACCTAATTTATTTAAATTAAAATTAAAAATCAAATCTTTCAAAGCCGTCAAAATCCGACCTGTAGTCGTCCAAGTAGCGGTAAAGCCTCCGATCACCTTGTCCCAAAAACCAGTCTTGATAGCAGGCGATACGCCCAATAGATAGCGTTCCCCCTCTTTTTTGGGTTCAATGTCCACTTTCTGGATTTTGCCACCACTCTTATAAGTGATGGTCAGTTTTGGTGCATCTGCCTTATCTTTCGTCGCTTCTGACACTGCATCGGTCAGGTCACCCCAGTTTGCAATCTCATAATTGTTGACTTTCAGGATCTGGTCATCGCTTTTCACCCCTGCCTTGGCAACGGCGCCACCTTCCAGCACTTGAAAATGATTGCTATTTTCATCTTGGACACCGCCTTGGAGAAAGGCCAAGAACATGAAAACTAGAATACTCAAAATGAAATTGTTCATGGGGCCTGCAAAATTGGTGATGAGGCGTCCCCAAATAGTCGCATTTTGATACTGAACATCCAGCGGAGCAATCCGAACTTCCGTTCCGTCTTCCTCCACAATGGTCGCATCGTGGTCAACAAAATAAGTCTTGGTCTCATCCAAGACCAGCCCTGTAATCTCCAGCTTTTCTTCAAAATCAAAGCCGGTCACATTCACGGGCAGAGCTGTCTGATCGATTTTCTTGCCGGACAGATTAATTCGCACGACTTTTCCGTCTTCATTCAGAGTTAGACTTGCTGGCGTACCTGTTTTTATTTCTGTCGAATCCTCGCCCCAGCCAGCCATGCGGACATAGCCACCTAACGGCAGAATCCGAATCGTGTAGGCTGTTCCGTCCTTGCCAATATGAGCAAAGATTTTCGGCCCCATCCCAATAGCAAACTCTCGAACTAGAATTCCTGATTTTTTGGCAAAGTAGAAATGTCCAAATTCATGAACCACCACAATAATGCCAAAAATAATGATAAAGGTTATAATCTGCATTCTGTAATTTATTTTATCCTTCCTATGTTTATCAGAGTTATTCCGTTTACTTTTAACCTATCATCGGAAAATGTGAAACGGATAGACCGTAAGCGGTAGTGGCGTAAAGCAACGTGCACTTAGAATCAACTGAACGATTATAACACAGCAGTTCAACACCGCTCCAAGAGCAAGCAACAGGCAGACACCATGAAAGCAAAGAAGGAGCAGAAAGCAGCTAAGCTTTTGAGCTGAGCCAAACTTCCTGCCCCCGCTTAGCCGAAAGCTCTCGCACCTTAAGATCTATCAGCCTTGCGTATTGGTGCTATTTGCACTAGCATCTGTTTCCCAAATTCTCTTGCTCGCTATTTTAGAACAAGCCAAAGAAGTGCATGATTGGAAAGACAAAGAGCAAACTGTCAAAGCGGTCCAAAACACCACCGTGCCCAGGAATAAACTTGCCTGAATCTTTCACGCCAAAATGACGCTTGATGGCACTTTCTACCAAATCCCCAAATTGACCAGCGATACTGAAAATAACGGTCAACAGCAGGATGGTCAAAAAGCTATGAGGGGTAGCAACCTGCGGGCGAACAATCATAAAAATCGCAGAAACCACCACTGCTGAAGCGATACCGCCCAAACTGCCTTCGACTGTTTTATTTGGCGACACCTTTGGCAGCAATTTCCGGCGACCGTAGCGGGTACCGACCAAATAAGCTCCACTGTCTGTCGCCCAAACGATAAAGAGGGCCAGTAAAACCTTATCCACATTCACCAAACGGGCATCGATCAAAGCATTAAAACCTAGCCCGACATAAAAGCTAGAAGCAATCGGATAAGCCGCATCTTCAAAGCTATAGGAAGAACCCAAAACAGTTGCTCCCAACAAGACAAAGACAATCAAGCCATAAGCTACGACATTACCATCCACGGGTAAAAATTTCAGGTAGTTCTCAAGTGGCAGGGTTAAAACAAAGGCTGCCAACATGGCCAGTCCCCCCTCCAGCGTCGCTGTCGGAAGTCCCTTCATCTGAAGCAGCTCATGCACTGCCAGCATGGCCAAAAGCCCAACACCAATCTGGAAGGCAACTCCTCCCATCATCACCAGAGGAATAAAAATTGCTAAGGCAATTCCTCCAAAAATAAGACGTTTTTGTAAATCCTTACTCATCTTTTCTTACTCCCTTACACACCACCAAATCGTCGATTGCGGCGATTATACTCTACAATCGCATCCTTCAGGGCATTTTCATCAAAATCCGGCCAAAGGATATCTGTAAAATAAAGCTCACTGTAAGCTGTCTGCCAAGGAAGGAAATTACTGAGGCGCAGCTCACCACTCGTACGAATCACCAAGTCGGGATCCCGCAAACTTGCTGGCAGACTGCTGGTATAGAGATAATCTCCAATCATTTCCTCTGTAATATCCGCCGGTTGGACTTTAGCGTCCAAAACATCTTGGGCAAGCTTCTGAACCGCTTGATTGATTTCAGCTCGGCCGCCGTAGTTTAGGGCGAAATTCAAAATCAACCCCGTATTCAAGCGAGTCAGCTCCTCAGCCTTCTCCAAGGCCTCAAAGGTTGCTTTAGGAAGTCGCTTCGTGTCGCCAATCATTTGAATTTTTACATTGTTTCTGTGCAATTCTGGCACATAGCGGTCATAAAACTCAACCGGCAAATTCATAATGAAGGACACTTCTTTTTCTGGTCGCGCCCAGTTTTCCGTTGAAAAAGCGTAGACAGTCAAAACCTGCACGCCCATCTCCTTTGCTGCAATCGTTACCTCTTGCAAGGCTTCCATGCCTGCCTTGTGTCCAAAAATACGTGGCTGCATGCGCTTTTTGGCCCAACGACCATTGCCGTCCATGATAATCCCTATATGCTTGGGAACAGTTAAATCTTCATCTGACTTTTCTTTTTTCTTAAAACTAAACATATTTTTTATCCTATTTAAAGTTTTATCATTTCATTATATCATAAATCCTCTAAATGTGGGCAGGAGAGCTGATTTTTCGTCTGTCAGATCTGATAATGAAAAGATAGCAGTGCCCACGAACAAGTTTCAATAGTATTTTGCAAGTATAATGTTGTAAAATATAAGCTTACAAATGCCTATAAAAGAAAAAACAGCCATATGGCTGTTCTATGATCAGTATTATTCTTCAATTGCAGAGTCTTCCTCAGAAACAGCAACATCGCCCTCTACTCCTGCGGCAGCTGGAATACCTTCTGTCAGTGGCAGAACAGTCTTGATAGCTGTCAATTCAAATGTCAGGTAAACACCGTCTACATCCAAGACAACTGTCTTACGCTCTGAATCGACTTCGTCAATAGTCCCATAAAGACCACCAATTGTAATGACTTCATAGCCTTTTTGCAGTTTATTAAGGCTTTCCATACGTTTTTCAGCTTGCTTTTTCTGTGTCCGTACTTGGAAATACATCATTCCCACCATCACCACAACCATAACAATCAACATTGTTGGATTCATTTCTCTTCTCCTTTGGAATTCATATCGTAACTACTATAGCAGATTTTGGCCATTTTGACAAGGTAGGAAAATGATTTCCAAAAAAATCAGGATGACTTGCACCCTGATTTTATGTCTTTTTATTTAAGATTTTTAACAACTTCTGCTACATGCTCAACCGTAAAGCCGTATTCTTCCAGAACCTTGCCTGCTGGAGCAGATGCACCGAACTGGTCAATTCCGATAACTGCACCGTCCAGACCAACATACTTGTACCAAGGCTGGCTAGCTGCCATCTCGATCGCTACGCGGCGACGAACTGCATTTGGCAAAATTTCTTCCTTGTAGGCTGCATCTTGAGCGTCAAACAACTCTGTTGACGGCACGCTGACCACACGGATTTTAGCGCCTTCTGCTGCAAGTGCTTTAGCAGCTGCGACAGCCAAATTAACCTCAGAACCAGAAGCCAACAAGATAGTATCGAAATCTGCTCCTGTTTCGTAGACCACATAAGCTCCTTTAGCTACCTTGTCAAAGTCTGTGCCTTCTTCAACTGTCAGATTCTGACGAGTCAAGACCAAAGCAGTCGGAGTGGACTGGCTCTTAAGGGCCAGATACCAAGCTGCCTGAGTTTCACGCGCATCTGCTGGGCGAAGGACAGTCAGGTTTGGAATAGCACGCAGACCAGCCAAATGCTCAATCGGCTCGTGAGTCGGTCCATCTTCACCAACTGCAATTGAGTCGTGAGTGAAGACATACGTCACTGGCAAACCTTGCAGGGCAGACAAACGGACAGCTGCCTTAACATAGTCTGAGAAGACGAAGAAGGTACCACCGTAAACGCGAAGACCACCATGAAGTGCCATACCGTTGAGAATTGTTCCCATAGCAAACTCGCGCACACCAAATTGGATGTTGCGGTTAAGACGGTGAGCGTCGTCCTGCAGGCCATCTTCCTCGATATAGGTCATATTGGAATGAGCCAGGTCAGCAGAACCGCCGAGGAAAGTTGGAAGGACCTTAGCTGCTGCATTGAGGGCATCCTGACTAGAATTACGGGTCGCTTGAGAGAAGCCATTTTCAAGCACTGGGAAATCTTCTGGTTTGATTTCTACTGGATCCTGACCAGCAATGATAGCTGCTACTTCTTCAGCTAATTCTGGATGGGCTTGCTTGTAGTCCTCTACTAGCTGCTTCCATACATCATAAGCTGCTGCACCGCGCTCCGCTACATTTGTACGGTAGTCTGCATAGACTTCCTCAGGAATCTCAAATGGTGCATAGTCCCAACCCAAGGCTTGACGAGTAGCTGCCGCTTCTTCTGCTCCCAGAGGTGCACCGTGAACAGCATTCGTACCTTGCTTGTTTGGCGCGCCATGACCGATAATAGTCTTGACTTCAATCAAAGATGGTTTACCAGAAGCTTTAGCTGTATTGATAGCTGCATCAATCGCTGCAAGGTCTGTTCCGTCTTCCACCAAAGCAGTGTGCCAGCCGTAAGCGTCATAGCGAGCACGGACATTTTCTGTAAAGGAGTCCTTAGTCTCTCCATCCAAGTTGATATCATTTGAATCATAGAGAACAACCAGCTTATCCAGCTTTTGCAAACCAGCATAGGAAGCCGCTTCAGATGAAACCCCTTCCATCAAGTCGCCGTCGCCACAGATGACATAGGTATAATGGTCAAAAATCGGATAGCCATCACGGTTGTACTTAGCAGCTAAGAAACGCTCTGCCTGAGCAAATCCAGTAGCTGTGGAAATCCCTTGTCCCAACGGACCAGTCGTCGCATCGACACCAGCTGTGTGGCCAAACTCTGGGTGACCTGGTGTCTTAGAACCCCATTGGCGGAAGTTCTTGATTTCTTCTATGCTAACATCCTTAAAACCAGAAAGATGAAGTAATGCGTAGAGCAACATAGAGCCGTGTCCTGCAGACAGAACGAAGCGGTCGCGGTTAATCCAGTTTGGCTCTTCTGGATTGATACGCAGTTGCTTAGTAAACAAGTCATAAGCCATCGGCGCAGCACCCATGACTACACCAGGGTGACCTGACTTAGACTTTTCAATTGCGTCAATCCCTAAAAAGCGAATGGCATTAACTGATAATTGTGACATTGAGTTCTCCTTTCGAAAATAAGAGCGCTTACTCAGCAAGCGCAATCACCTTCTTTTTCTATTCTACACCTACTATTATAGTATAATTTTGTCTTTCTAGCAATAACGGAAGCGCTTTTCTCCCCAAACCATCAGTCTTCCAGCTTTTTGCCAGTCATGTCCTGATAATCCTTGACCATGATGGTCCAGAAATCTTCAATTTTATCCGTCAGAGCAAAGAGATCGCTGCGTCCGACGACATAAAAATCTTTTCTCATTTTCTTACTCATTTTCAATCCGCAGGAAAACACAAAACTAATAACAATATTATACCTATTAGAATTGACCCTGATTCAGAGACAAGGTAAATAAAAGAGTCTGGGACAAAAAGATTTCAATTTTTAAAAATCTTAATTATTAAGCCCTTCAAATCTATAATTAAATGCGAAAAGCGAACAAAGCAGAATTCTGATTACCAGAAAACTAGTTTTGTTCGCTTTTTATATTTGAGGTCGGACTTTTATCCCAGACTCTCTTCTAGCATTCAAATATTCTGCCTAATTCTTTATTGTAATCCCATACTTTTCATGGTTTTCTTCATACCATTCAATTAAAGCAAGCGCTGTTTGATAAGTGATATTCTTAATCTTGCTAGTGCCTTTAGCTAAAGTCAAGATGCTCATTTTGCTGACATTTGCATCGGTAGCAACACGGTAACTGGTCAAAGTACCATTGATTAGCAACTGAACGACTGCTTCTACCTTTTTATAATCAGACATTGATGTAATATCCAATCTTTTCATCCTTAAATCCTTTCCTAAAATTAATCTCTTCTAAACCATTATACACCTTTTCTACTATATTTATATATATAAATGCTTATTTTGCATAAAAAAGTAGAAAAATCCAGCTGAAAATCAACTGGATTTTATTTCAGAAAATTTTTAAGCTTTTTCAGTACCATCTGTTGCTGATTTTTCACGAATAACCAGAACACCATCTTCCAAATCGGCAGTCAAGTGCTTAGCATCTAGATTATCCAAGTGGAAGTCGGTCACCTTGTCACGAATTTGCTGCTCGATGACACGACGGAGCGGACGAACACCCATGACTTGGTCATAACCAGCATCGCGCAGGAATTCCTTAGCTGCATCAGATACAGCCAAATCAATTTCTTTCTTGCTGAGAGTTTGATTGACTTCAATTAGCATGAGATTAACAATTTCCATCAAATCTTCTTTCTTGAGATGAGAGAACTCAATAACCGCATTGAAACGATTGAGGAACTCTGGACGGAAGTAAGGTTTGAGTCGATCCATCAAATCAGGCTTTTCTGCATCCTCTTCCAAGCCTGCTTCATAACCAAAGCCAGCATTGGAAGTCGCAATGATGACCGTGTTCTTGAAGTTGACTGTATTCCCTTGACCATCTGTCAAACGACCGTCATCCAGAACTTGAAGGAGGAGGGTAATCACCTGTGGATCCGCCTTTTCAATCTCATCCAAGAGGATGATAGAGTAAGGATTGCGGCGCACACGCTCGGTCAAGGTATTGCTGTTATCATCATAGCCGACATAGCCTGCAGTGGTACCAATCAGCTTGGAAACGGCAGTCCGGTCGGAGTATTCTGACATATCCAGACGGATAATGGCTTCCTTGGTACCGAACATATCCAGAGCCAGTTGCTTAGCCAGCTCAGTCTTGCCGACACCTGTTGGACCAACAAAGAGGAAGCTTCCGATTGGACGGTTGCCTTCATCAAAGCCCGCACGGTTTCGGCGGATAGCCCTAGCCACAGCTGCTACAGCCTTGTCTTGACCAATAACCTTGGCTTTGAGACGGTCATTCATGCCCTTGAGGCGCTCAATGTCGCTGGCACCCATCTGAGATACCGGCACTCCCGTCATCCGCTCAACAGACTCTGCTACATCGTTGACCGTAGCAGTCACCTTCATATCCTCGGTGTGGTTTTGAATTTTCTTTTCCAGCTCTTCAATGCGGGTCTTGGCATTCAGAGCCGCTTCATAATCTTCTTTCTCAACAGCCGCTTCCTGCTTGTCTTTTTGCTCTGCGATTTCCCGCTCAACCGTGTGCACATCGGTCACTGGATGCTGGGCTGCTAAGTGGGCAGCAGTCACATCGACCAGGTCAATCGCCTTGTCTGGCAGACTCCGTTGTGGAATATACTGAACAGAATAATCTACAGCCGCTTTCAGCACTTCATCCGGCAGGATGACATTGTGGTGCTTTTCGTATAAGTCCCGAATGCCTCGAAGGATCTGATAGGTATCTTCGGCAGACGGTGCATTGACCTTGACTTCATTGAACCGGCGAGCCAGAGCTGCATTTTTGAGAATGGTATTACGGTACTCGTCCTGAGTAGTAGCCCCGATGACAGTCAGTTCACCACGCGAAAGAGCTGGTTTGAGAATATCCGCCAGTCCCTTAGAGCCACTGTCTCCTCCAGTGCTGCCTGCACCCAGAATTTGATGGATTTCGTCAAAGAAGAGAATAATGTTGCCGGCTTCCTTGACTTCATTGACTAAGTTTTGGATATTTTCTTCAAAGCTACCACGATATTGAGTACCAGCTTCCAGACCAGAAATATCAACAGATATAATTTCCTTGTTCTTGATGGCCGCTGGCACATCACCATTGACGATAGCCTGAGCCAATCCTTCTACGACAGCTGTCTTACCAACTCCGGCATCTCCTACCAATACAGGATTATTCTTAGTCCGGCGGGAAAGGATTTCAGCAGTTTCTTGGATTTCCTTATTGCGTCCAATGACTGGATCTAACTTACCATCACGAGCTTCCTGAGTCAGATTGCGACCTAGCTTAGCCAGGATACCATCCTGCTTAGGTCCTTGAGCAGCAGTCTGGCTAGTCTGCTCACCTGCTCCTTGACTGGGGAGCTTGCCAGTAGCACGGTACTGAGCAAACTCTTCTGGCGTTACCTCTCGACCATTGATTAAATAACGACGATTTTCACTGTTGTAGCCACCCATGCGCCCCATGAGTTGATTGAAAAGGTCGTCCATATTGTTAAAATTGTTGTAGTTGTTGTTCATAGCATTGCCTCACTTTTCTTCGTTTTTCGCTTTACATAATTTTTGTTTTTACCAAAATTTCAGATAAGAAATCTCTTCCTTATCCACTATAAATATTCATTTGGGAGATCTTCTCCAATCTATTATTTTACATAACTTATTCGATTTCCAAAAATCAAGGCTGTTCTAGTCTTTTATTTTATGGATGAATTCTATCTGCTCCAGAAGAATATGATTTTACATAATTTTGCCTCCTGTAAAAAATAAATGCCTTCTAGCTACATGTTCATCTGTTCATCTCCTGAGTAAATCTTTCGTAAACTTTTTTGTTTACATTTGTAATTATATCTATTTTCTGATTGCTTGTCAATAGGTTTGAATAAAAATTTTACATAATTTTTAGTAGTTCAAACAAAAAGATTCCACCAAACTAATTTAGAAACATTCCTTTACTTGATAATACTGATTAATAAAAATAAAGACCCCCAAAAACTAAAGTTAGGGGATCTTCAACATCTAAAGTTTACAAGATTCTACTAGACAATCGTCTACTGCTCTTATTCTACCGTTACAGATTTAGCGAGATTGCGTGGTTTATCTACATCCAAACCGCGGTGCAGAGTTGCAAAATAAGCAATCAGCTGGGTCGGTACTACCATCGAAATTGGCGACAAATAAGGGTGAACTTGACTCAAGACAATGTCATCTTCGTCCTTAGCCACATTTTCCTCAGCAATCGTCAAAACCTTGGCTCCACGCGCTACAACTTCAGAAACATTACCGCGAGTATGACTAGACAGGACTTCATCTGAGAGTAGGGCCAGCACTGGAGTCCCCTCTTCAATCAGGGAAATAGTACCATGCTTAAGCTCGCCTGCCGCAAAGCCTTCACACTGGATATAGGAAATTTCCTTGAGCTTGAGGCTGGCTTCCATCGCCACATAATAGTCCTGACCACGGCCGATGTAAAAGGCACTGCGAGTATCTACTAACAAATCACGCACCTTGCTGTCAATCAGCTCTTTCTCAGAAAGAATGGCCTCAATAGACTGGGCTACGATAGACAGCTCATGAACCAAATCAAAATTCTTGGCTTTTTCGTTGCCGTTGGCATCACCGACTGCCTTGGCCAAGAAAGCTAGGGCAGCGATTTGCGCGGTGTAGGCTTTGGTTGAAGCTACGGCGATTTCTGGTCCAGCATGGAGAAGCAAGGTGTGCTTCGCTTCCCGAGACAGGGTTGAACCTGGCACATTGGTCACTGTCAGGCTAGGAATGCCCAATTCATTGGCCTTGACTAAGACCTGACGACTGTCAGCAGTCTCACCAGATTGACTGATGAAGATGAAGAGTGGCTTCTTGCTGAGGAGTGGCATAGCATAGCCCCATTCAGAAGAAATACCTAATTCTACTGGCGTATCCGTCAGCTCTTCCAGCATTCGTTTAGAAGCGTAACCAGCATGATAAGAAGTTCCAGCAGCAATGATATAAATGCGATCAGCTTCTTGGACTGTCTTGATGATAGCAGGATCAATCAACATCTTATTATTTTCATCCGCATAGGTGCTAATCAGCTTACGCATCACGGTCGGCTGCTCATCAATTTCCTTTAGCATGTAGTAAGGATAAGTGCCTTTGCCGATATCAGACAGATCCAGCTCAGCTGTATAGCTGCCCCGTTCAAGAACATTACCTTCGTAGTCTTGCACTTCTACACTATTTGCACTCACGATAACCAGCTCTTTATCATGGATTTCCATATATTCGCTTGTCTCGCGAATCATGGCCATGGCATCTGAGCAGACCATGTTGTAGCCTTCGCCCAAGCCAATCAAAAGCGGAGATTTGTTTTTGGCAACGTAGATCGTAGAAGGATCTTGGGCATCGACCAAGGCAAAAGCGTAGGAACCTTCGATAATGTGAAGGGCCTTGCGGAAAGCGTCAAGAACAGAGAGTCCGTCTTCTTCCGCGAATTTCCCAATCAAATGGACTGTAATTTCTGTATCTGTCTGCCCTTTAAAATCATGGTCAGCAAGATAGTCATTTTTGATATCCAGATAATTTTCAATCACGCCGTTGTGAACCATCACAAAGCGACCCGTCTGAGAGGTGTGGGGATGGGCATTATTCTCACTTGGTTTCCCGTGGGTTGCCCAGCGCGTATGCCCAATACCTGTTGAACCTGCCACATCGATGCCAATCTTCGCACGAAGATCAGCAATCCGGCCAACGGACTTCACCAAGCTGGATTTTTTCCCTGTTGTAACAAAAATTCCAGCTGAGTCATAACCTCGGTACTCTAATTTTTCAAGCCCTTGCATCAAAATATCTGTTGCATTGCGGTTCCCCACAACTCCGACGATTCCACACATAGTTTTACTTCTAGCCTTTTGCTGGCAAAAAGCTAGCTCCTCCTTGATTCAAAATTGGTATAGTCTTTTTTATCTTTTCATTCACAGACAGACACAGTATACACACCTATTCAGATTTTGTCAACAAAAAATTGGTATAGTTTCTTTTGAAAATCCTGTGAACCTTAGCAGGACAAGGATTTTGAAACTACACCAATACTATCTTGACCTTACAAATTGACGACAGGTCGCTTTTGGTTTGACAACTGATTTCTAAAACACCGTTTTCCGTTTACAAATAAAAGGACACTAGGAAATACCGCTTCCCGACTTTCAAGAGTTCTTAAACTGCAAAAAACTGCCCTACCAGATAGGTCACGGCCATGGTCAAAAGACCAATGGCTAGATTGCGAATCATGGCATTTTTAATCGGAGCTTTACCTAGTTTAGCGCTGGTATAGCCCGTTCCCAAGAGAGCCAAAGCTACGATTAGCACCGTCGCCCAAATACGGATGTTAGCAGGAAGCAGGATAATCGTAACCATGGGAAAGAGCGCACCTACCGCAAAGGCTAAAAAGCTTGAGACGGCTGCATGCCAGGGATTGGTAAACTCCTCTACCTCGATGCCGTACTTTTCCTCCACCAAGGCCTTGAGCGGATCCTGCAAAAAGGCACGATTGGTCATGAGCTGAGCAGAAGTCTCGCACTCGCCATTTTGGACATAGGCGGCATAGAGAGACTGCCTAGCGATCTCTGGATTTTTCTCTAAAAGCTCCCGCTCTCTGACTACTGCAGCTTCCTCGGTATCCTTTTGAGTAGAAACAGAAACATACTCTCCACCAGCCATAGAAAAGGCACCCGCAAAGACTGCCGCTAAACCAGATAGAAAGATAATCCAGACATCGTCCGTCGCACTAGCCACCCCAATAACCACACCTGCTATGGAAATAATGCCGTCATTAGCTCCTAAAACCCCGGCCCGCAATATATTCAACCGACCACTAAAGTTCTTGTCAATTTTATGTTCTTCCATTCTAAAACTTCTCCCTTTTGATTATTTATAATCATTATAAATAAAACTTCTACCTATTACAAGGAAAAACAGAAAAATGAGAAAAGTTCTACTATTTAAGAGAAAGAATAGATTAATAAAAATATTTCTCAAAGATAAATCTTAAACTTCATTAATATAATGCAAGTATCATCTCCACAAGCCACCTAAGATCTGTTTTTCTAACAAATCTAAGTCTTCTTCCCTTATTTCGCCATTGTCCCCAATGATATATAATTGAGCAAAGTAAGCTATTAAAGGACCTGTAAAGATCCGAATCATTTGTTCAATTGAGATTTCTGGATTGACACGTGCATCGATCCCTAATTGAGTACGAAGCTCTATAATTTTATCCTGAAGAAGATTCCAAATAAGTGTCTGTTCTTGCTTCAATTTATTATTTGATAACATCTCCTGCAAAATTATTTTCAACAAGGCTTGATTTGTTTTGAGGTAAGCCATTCGATCATGGACTAAATAGTGAATTTTCTCCTCGGTTGTCTGTAAAATCAACAGCTGGTCTAAAAAACTTCCAAACAGACTAGGAAGGACAGGATGCAAAATAGCTGTTAAAAGGTCTTCCTTAGTTTTAAAATACTTGAACAGAGTCGCCTGACTGAGTCCAGCATACTCCGCAATTTGCAGAGTGGAAGTTCCATTGTAGCCCTTTGTTGATATGAGATCAACTGCTGCTTGCATGATTTTCTTTTTTCCCTTGGGGTAGGCAGCTCCCTCTAAGTAATCCTCAAAAGAGTCAAAAATATTTTCAGTCATTTCGTTCCCTCACGTCTTCCTCTTTTGTTCTTATCTATCACTTATTATACTTTACGATAACGACGCAATCCAACGATATTGAGAATTGTTAAAATGATCAGGAAAATCATTAAAACACCAAGATTTAACAAAATATCACCAAGATTGTGTCCGTAAAGAATAATCTGGCTTATTGCATCACCAGAATAGGTTAATGGCAAAAATTTCCCCACAGTTGGAGCCCATTCTCCCATGGATGACAATGGAATAATCCCTGAGAAAAAGAGTTGAGGCATAATCACGAGAGGAATAAATTGCATCATTTGGAATTCTGATTTTGCTAGAGTAGACAAGAGAATTCCGAATGACAGTGCTACAAGAGCCAGTACTACATTAACTATTATAACATTTAAAATACTTCCTACAACTTCTACATCTAGTAACCAAATTGCCGCTAAGACTACAACTGTCGTTTGAAAAATCGCAATAATACCGTAAGACAACATATAGCCATATACGATTTCAGATCGTTTCACTGGTGTTGCTAACAAACGTTCTAGTGTTCCACTGGTACGTTCTTTCAAAAGCGCCATACCTGAAATCAAAAATACAAAGAAGAAAACTACAAAACCTATCAAAACCGGAATCATACTGGTAAAGAAGCTTGTATTTTCATCTCCATACTGGTAAGATTCCTTGATTTCTGGTGTTTTTGCGTCCGAGTCCAATTGTGGAAGAGCTTGTTTGACACGAGATAGTAACTGATTGGTGCCTTCACTAGCGATACTTGTTCGTAACACCTGTCGTATCATAGATGTTTTGGAGGCATCTGTGTTTGCGTAGTCTACCTGATATTCACCGTCTTTATAAGAAATCACAGCATCGACTTTTTCATTCGCTAGTGCTTCTTTGGCTTGATCTAAATCTTGATAAGTCTCAACGTCCACATGATCGAGCTCATCCATTTTCGTTACCAAACCAGTTGGTAGATCTTGTGTCGCTAACTTGACATTCACGGTTATACTAGCTGAAAACATGAGGTTCATCAACCACATGATAAAAACAGGTGCTATAAACATCAGAGCTAGAGTTCGTTTGTCACGAAGTAATTCTTTGATAACTTTTTTAGCAATAGCAATGGTTCTCATCTTACTCTCCTTCTGCTTTTAAAAACACTTCTTCAATACTTGAAACGTTATAACTTGCTTTGAGATTCTTTGGTGTATCAAAAGCAATGATTTCTCCTCCTAAGAGTAAGCCTACCTTATCCGTCAACTCCGCTTCACCCATGACGTGAGTTGTCACCAAGATTCCTACTCCTTTGTCTCTTAGAGTGATTAACTCTTTCCAAATTTTCTTACGCAGAGAAGGATCAATCCCAACTGTTGGCTCATCTAAAATCAAGAGCTGAGGATTCCCCAGAAGTGCGATGGCCAGAGATAAACGTCGTTTCATTCCTCCAGAATAACCGGATACAGTTTTATTCAAATGCTCTGTCAAATCCACAACTTGAGCCACGTGGGCAATTTCAACTGTCAGATCTCTTTTGGATAGCCCTTTTAGCTGACCGAAAAATTCCAAATTTTCTTGGCCTGACAAAGCCTCATATAAGGCATCTGACTGAGCCATATAACCAATATCTCCTAAAATATGACGATTAGGCATGGTATGATCCAGAACCAAAGCTTCGCCTCCATCAGCTTTTTCCATTCCCAACATAGTCTTAATCATGGTTGATTTACCAGCACCAGACGGACCAATTAAGCCTATAATTTCTCCTGGCTGCAATTCAAAACTGACATGATTCAAAACCATTTGACGACCAAAAGACTTATCCAAATTTTGTAAATGTAGCAATTTTTCCATATGCTTCCTCCTAGGTGAATACATACTCACTTTTTAAATCACAAGAGCTATTTTAGTGAGTGTTTACTCACTTGTCAAGCAAAAAGGTTGAAATTCTTTAAAAAAATAAAAACACCAGATGGTATTATCTGATGCTTATTAAAAATATTTCTGATTTTAGGATTGCTTCTGAATCTCTTCTCGATACTCCGATATCGTCTTTCCTGTCCACTTTTTAAAGGCTCGTGAGAAGGAAGATACTTCCGAATAACCAAGCAAATAGGCTACATCATCCGTTGTCATGTCAGGATTTTTGAAATAACCAAAGGCTAGGATTTTTTGAACATTTTGCAATTCTTGATTAAATTTGGTTCCTTCTGCAGTCAGGTTCCGTTGCAAGGTACGACTGCTAATACCTAATGATGCTGCTATATCTTCGATGGTAAAGGAACCACTTGGAATAGCCTGGTAAAGTTTCTGCTGGACGATACCTGTGAAACTTTCACTGGTCATTGCTTCTGCTAAGCGTTCCTTGAGTTGAGGTTCTAGGTAGTCTAACATGACATTATTGGCCATGAGGAAAGGCTTCTCTAAGTCAGCTTTTTTAAAGACCAGTTCATTCCCTTCCATTACTTCCACTTGGCATCCAAAAATACTAGCGCCGGCTTCTTCATAAGTATAAGGAGTCCCGACATGCACTGGGACAATCGCTTCGCCTGTTCCCGTCCGAATCAAATCAACCTGCCCCACCTGATTGAACGCATTTCGCTTTTAGTTATCATCACTTTTGGTGAGATTATTATGGGACTAGCTGATTTCTTTACCCTTGAACATTTCTCCATTCATTCTATCCTTTACTTTATCATCATGATCAACCTCTTTATGAACTATTTCGGTCAGTTTGACCATGCTATTGATGAGGAAGGGGAGAATAAAGGAATCTTCTTGATTTACAGCCACTATCCGATTTTCATTGGTTTGATTATGGTCACTGTTTCTATGAGTTTCTTGGTCAATCCTGAAGCTCACCACCTCTTTGCGACTAGCTTCTTCTATGCTGGTATCGGGCTCTTCCAAGCTGCGGTCTTGTCAAATGGTCGCTTCAACAAGAGTTACCTCAAGTATGACAAAATCTATTATGGCTTACAAGCTACATTCTTCCTTATCGGACTGCTTCTTTCCCTTCTGTTCTCAGACAATCCAACCATCGTCATTGCTATCGCAACTCTAATGACCTTGGCGATGGAAATTCATTTTACTCATTTTTATATGACACAGACCAAGAAATTCTCAACACCTAATTGGGAATTGTTCTAACAAAAGACCTTGAGAAAATTTTCTCAAGGTCTTTTGTATTTAATAGCAATAGCATTTGTTGTCTAATGCAGACTTGATTGAAATCTCCTGCAAATGCAATAAACAAACTAATTATTTCACTACAATATTAACTAGTTTATTCGGCACGCTAATGACTTTCACGACTTCTTTATCGGCGATTTCAGATTTGATTTTCTCATCTGCCAGAGCGATTTCCTGCAGTTCCTCACGGCTCAGGTCCTTAGCTACGACTAGCTTAGCACGGACTTTACCCTTGATTTGAACGACGATTTCGACCTCTGCTTCAACCAGCTTGCTTTCGTCATAAGTTGGCCAAGCTACGTAGGAAATGCTCTCGCCAGTTTGAGCTACTGCCTGCCAGAGTTCTTCAGCCAAGTGCGGTGCAAAAGGCGCAAGCAATTGAATGAAACCTTTGGCGTATTCGACATAGAGTTTTTCTTCCTTGTTAGCTGCATTGACAAAGATCATGAGCTGGGCAATGGCTGTATTGAACTTGAGCTCCTCAATCTGCTCTGTGACAGCCTTGACTGTTTCGTGGTAAACCTTGTCCAAGGCTCCGCTATTTTCAGAGACAAGCTCTTTCGAGTTAATGAGACGATAGACCCGATCTAGGAACTTGCGGCTACCTTCCAGACCTTCTTCTGACCAAGCGATGGATGCATCCAGCGGCCCCATAAACATTTCATAGACACGAAGTGTATCGGCACCGTATTGTTCCACCACATCGTCTGGGTTGACCACATTCTTCAGAGATTTAGACATCTTAGCAGGCGCTTGCTCTAGTTCTTCCCCAGTTTCGATGTTAAAGAAGGAGCCATCGCGTTTTTCTACCTTGTCCGTCGCTACTAGAGCACCGCGGCTATCACGATAGCTAGTCCCCAGAATCATGCCTTGGTTAAAGAGCTTTTGGAAGGGCTCTTTGGTCGGCACCACTCCGATATCATAGAGGAATTTATGCCAGAAGCGAGCGTAGAGGAGGTGGAGCACGGCGTGCTCTGCGCCACCAATGTAAATATCAACTGGCAGCCAAGCCTTGAGCAGCTCTTCGTCTGCTAATTTCTCATTGTTGTGTGGGTCAATGTAACGTAGGTAATACCAGCTGGAACCAGCCCATTGAGGCATGGTGTTGGTTTCGCGGCGTCCTTTGACACCATCTGCCCGAGTCACTTCCAGCCAGTCAGTCAGATTGGCCAGAGGGCTTTCACCGGTACCAGAAGGACGGATATCCTTGGTTACAGGCAGGACAAGTGGAAGTTCATTTTCAGGGACAGCCGTTGAAGTACCATCTTCCCAATGAATGATTGGAATCGGCTCACCCCAGTAGCGCTGACGGCTAAAGAGCCAGTCGCGCAAGCGATAGGTGACTTTTTCATTTCCGACGCCTTCCGCTTCTAGCCAAGCAACCATCTTGTCAATCGCGGCAGCCTTGTCCAAGCCATCTAGGAAGCCAGAGTTAATATGCGGACCATCTTCTGTGTAAGCAGCTTCAGCAACATTGCCACCCTCTAGAACTGGAATAATCTCTAAATCAAACTGCTTAGCAAACTCCCAGTCGCGCTCGTCATGCGCAGGAACAGCCATGATAGCCCCTGTTCCGTAGCTTGCAAGCACATAGTCGGCAATCCAGATTGGGATTTCCTTGCCATTGACAGGATTGATGGCATAAGCTCCTGTCCAGACACCGGTCTTCTCCTTAGCCAAATCAGTCCGAGCCAGGTCGGATTTGAGGCTGGCTGCATGTTTGTAGTCTGCTACTGCTTGGGCTTGTTCTTCACTTGTAATGGCATCAACGAGAGCATGCTCTGGAGCCAAAACAGCATAGGTCGCACCAAAAAGGGTGTCCGGACGAGTCGTAAAGACTGTGAAGTCCTTGTCTGTGTCCTTAATCTTGAAGGTTACATTGGCACCGGTTGACTTGCCAATCCAGTTGTGCTGCATATCCTTGATAGACTCTGGCCAGTCCAGCTCCTCCAAGTCATTGAGTAAACGTTCTGCATAGGCTGTGATTTTCAGCATCCACTGACGCATAGGCTTGCGGACAACTGGATAGCCACCGCGCTCAGATGTGCCGTCTGGCAGAACTTCCTCATTAGCGATAGCCGTTCCCAGCTCTTCAACCCAGTTTACTGGCACTTCAGCTTCATAAGCTAGGCCTTTTTCGTAAAGCTTGGTAAAAATCCACTGGGTCCACTTGTAGTAGTTTGGATCAGTGGTATTAACTTCCCGATCCCAGTCGTAAGAAAAACCAAGCGCATTGATTTGACGCTTAAAGTTAGCGATGTTTTCTGCTGTAAAGTCAGCTGGATCATTACCTGTATCCATAGCGTATTGCTCAGCTGGCAGACCAAAGGCATCCCAACCCATCGGATGAAGGACATTATAGCCCTGAGCCCGTTTGTAACGGCTGAGGATATCTGTCGCTGTGTAGCCCTCCGGATGCCCTACATGGAGCCCCGCTCCTGATGGGTAAGGAAACATGTCCAGCGCATAAAAGTTAGGCTTGTCCTTGTCCGTACCTGTCTTGAATGTGTGATGCTCAGCCCAGTATTTCTGCCACTTAGGCTCGATTTCTTTGTGATTGTAAGTTGCCATAATCATTTACTCTCCAACGATCTTTTCCGTGTTCTAGCCACGTTTCTATCTATTATACCATTTTCAAGGGATTTTGAAAGGCGCCGAAGAAAGGGAATTGATAAAATCTTTGATAATTTACCTTGACTTATCCTCAAAAACCGATAGAATAAATTTAAAATCAAGTTAAAAAGGAAGAGGTATGAAGATGAGAAAGACGTTGTTTCAGATTATTGAGCCCCATCAACAGGAAAGTTTTATTGAAGAAGCCTATGATATTTTTATGATCTTTGTCATCCTCAGCAGCTTAATCCCACTGACTAGCAAAAGTCACTCAGGAATCTTCATGTGGATTGATCTTGTGTCAACGATTATTTTTATTATTGACTACATACTTCGGCTTGTAACAGCGGATTATAAATTGCAGAAAGGAAAAATTTCTTTTCTACTTTATCCTTTTACTTTTCTGGCCTTAGCGGATTTACTCTGTATTCTGCCGTCCCTCTTTTTATTAAATAACAGCCTGCGACTTTTTAAGATTTTGCGGATGCTTCGTACTTTGCGTATTTTTAAATTTTTCCGTTATTCTAAGAACATCCAGATCATGACCAACGTCTTAAAAAAACAAAAAGACAATCTGATTATTGTAGGAATTTTAGCGCTTAGCTATATCTTTATTTCTGCCCTTGTCATTTTTAATGTAGAGCACAGCACCTTCCCTAACTTTTTTGACGCCCTCTACTGGGCAACCATCTCCTTAACGACTGTTGGCTATGGTGATATTTACGCGATTTCAACGACTGGAAAAATCATTACCATGATTTCCTCCTTTTTAGGAATCGCCATTGTAGCCCTGCCCGCTGGTATCATTACGGCTGGCTATATGAAAGAAATCAAAGAACTATAAAAACCTGTTCGGGAAGGCTGTTTAAGCCGTTCCCGAGCAGGTTTTTTAATGAATTATCAGGTTGATTCTTAAAGAATTTTACCAAATCACCACGCGCTCTTCCGGGCTGCGCCACATGCCATCTCCTTCTTGGACATCAAAGGTTGTAAAGAAGTCATCAAAGTTGGGCAGCTGGACATTGGTCCGAAGCTTGGCTGGGGCATGGACATCCACACTAGCCAGCATCTGCATGAACTCCGGCCGTGCTTTCATCCGCCAGATGCGGGCAAAGTTAGTAAAGAATTCCTCAGCAGAGAAATCCGCTTCCTTCTTAGCTGCTTCTAAAGCTGCGGCAATACCACCTAAGTCGGCAATGTTTTCAGATACGGTCAGCTTACCATTGACTTTGGCTCCGTAAGAATCCTGACCTTCGAACTGGTCGATAACCTTTTGCGTCCGTTCTGTGAAAGCCTCATAGTCTTCTGGTTTCCACCAGTCCTTCAGACTTCCGTGTTCGTCAAATGAAGCTCCGTTTGAATCAAAGGCATGAGAAATTTCATGGGCAATCACCGCACCGATTCCACCGTAGTTAGCTGATGAGGATTGATGCAAATCATAAAATGGTGCTTGGAGAATGGCTGCTGGAAAAACAATCTGATTTTGCTGTGGGTCATAATAGGCGTTGACCAGATGGGCCGGCATGTGCCACTCACTGCGGTCCACTTCCTGATTCCATTTGCTCCATGTATGCGCAATGGAAATTTTTGCTAAGTTTCGAGCATTCTCCACCAAGCTCAATTTTTCATCAATTACTTTTTTCGCATAAGTTTCTGGCAATTTTTCTGGATAGCCGATATGTGGCGTGATGACATTGAGCTTAACGATAGCCTTATCGCGTGTCTCCTTAGCCAGCCAATCTGCTGTCGTCAAACGCGACTTATAAACCTCAATCATGGCGGCCACTTTATGCTCTACATCTGCTTTTGCTTCAGGGGAGAATTTCTGACCAGCATACCAAAGTCCAAGAGCTTGATTATATGGTCCTTGAGCTAGTGTCAAAGCTGCTTTCTCTTTTGGTCGTGGCTCCGGCACCCCTGAGATGGTCCGAGCATAGCTACCAGACAGGACACGGAGTTCCTCAGTCAGATAGGATGTCCAAGCACCAGCCGCCGATAATTTCAACCCCGCATGGATAGCAGGCCAGTTCTTTTCAGAATAGTATTCTGCTGCAAATTCTTTCCAGAAGCGCTCCTGAGGTACAATGACCTTATCTGGCAACTGACCTAGAATCTGTGTAAAGATAGCGTTCAAAGGCAGTTCTGGCGTCAACTGAACAAAATCAGCCCAGTCATAAGGATGATAAAGTTTGGCATATTCTGACATTTCTTCATTTGATAGGACATACTTGGCTAGCTTGGCATCTAATTCCAAATACTTATCCAAAATATCCTTCGTTTCCTCTGCTGAAAAGCCAAATTTAGGTAGAAGTTCTTCCTGCATCTTGCGCCAGGCGGCCAGAAGTTCAGGCCCTTTTTCATTTCCTTCTTCATAGTAGGTCGTATCTGGCAGAATGATGCCAGGCGCATCTGCCCAGAGAACATTCATTTGAGCATTCATAAAGTCTGGAGCAACATCAAATCGTAAAAAATTCGGTTTGCCAGCCAGCATATACTCCGCACTCTTGCCTGCAAATTCCGCAAAAGAGCTTAGCGCTTTATACTCTTCCACAAGTGGCATAGCAGGTGCTACACCAGCCTTCTCACGCGCCTCAAAATCGGCTACCAGACGGTGATACTTGACAAAGTTCTGCAAAATAGGATCATCCGGAAGTTCCTGACCTTTAAGCCATTTGTCTGTCGTTGCCAGCATCAGCTTTTCAATATCCTGATCCAAATCCATAAACCCGCCAGTCATTGGCTTATCATCGGGAATAACTGCTGTCTCAGCCCATGTCTCGTTAACATAGTCATAAAAATCATCTTGTAAACGTGTCATTATGTTCTCGCTTTCATGCTTTTAATATAACCTTATCAAAATTAGGATATATTTTCAAATCTTTCGTGAATTAAATTAAAATTTCTATAAATTAACTTGACTTAAGAATATTTTTAAGTTATATTAATCTTATGGAGGTGAAAGAAATGATTCGAATTGAAAATCTGAGTGTCAGCTATCAAGACACTCTGGCACTCCAATCTCTATCTTTAAATATAAAAGGTCCGACCATCACTGGTATTTTGGGACCAAATGGGGCAGGTAAGTCTACCCTGATCAAGGCCATGCTGGGCATTATTGACCATGAGGGCCAGACCTATCTTAACGAAGAACCCCTAAATCAGCAGCTAGCCCGTATTGCCTATGTCGAGCAAAAAGCACAAATCGATTACAATTTCCCTATCAAAGTCAAGGAATGCGTTTCTTTAGGACTTTATCCGACAATCAAACTCTTCCAACGACTTAAAAAGAGCGATTGGCAAAAAGTCACTCAGGCTCTCAAAGTCGTCGGTCTGGAAGAATTTGCTGAGCGCCAGATCAGCCAGCTGTCAGGCGGGCAGTTTCAGCGGGTCTTGATTGCGAGATGCCTAGTCCAGAAAGCCGACTATATCTTTCTGGATGAACCCTTTGTCGGCATTGACACCGTCAGTGAAGAGATTATTATGTCCACCCTGCGGAAACTGAAAGACCAGGGCAAGACCATCTTGATTATCCACCATGACCTAAGCAAGGTGACGACCTATTTCGACCAGATTCTCTTGCTTAATAGAGAGCTCGTAGCCTTTGGTCCAACGGAAACCACCTTTAATCAGACTAACATGGAAAAAGCTTATGGTTCTCAACTGTTTATGAAGGGAGGCCAATAAGATGATTCAAGAATTTATCCACGGCTTGCAGGACTTCCACTTCCTGCAAAATGCCCTTATCACAGCCATTGTTATCGGGATTGTCGCTGGCGCCGTCGGCTGCTTTATCATTCTGCGGGGTATGTCCCTGATGGGAGATGCCATTTCCCACGCGGTGCTGCCCGGCGTAGCCCTATCCTATATTTTAGGGATTAACTTCTTTATCGGTGCTATCACTTTTGGTCTGCTCGCTTCGGTCATCATTACCTATATCAAGGGCAATTCTATCATCAAGAGCGATACGGCTATCGGCATTACCTTCTCCTCCTTCCTAGCGCTGGGGGTCATTCTGATTGGCGTCGCCAATAGCTCGACCGACCTTTTCCACATTCTTTTCGGGAATATCTTGGCGGTTCAAGATATAGATATGTGGATTAGTATTGGTGTTGGAATTTTGGTACTCTTGGTCATAGCTATCTTTTTCAGACAATTGCTGCTGACTTCTTTTGATCCAATTCTGGCTCAATCGATGGGTATGCCGGTCAACTTCTACCACTATCTGCTGATGATTCTCTTGACTTTGGTGGCTGTGACGGCCATGCAGAGCGTGGGGACCATTCTGATTGTGGCTCTCTTGATTACACCAGCGGCCACTGCCTATCTCTATGCCAAGAGCCTCAAGACCATGATTATACTATCCTCCTGTCTGGGAGCGCTGGCTTCTGTCCTGGGCCTCTTTATCGGCTATACTTTCAATGTCGCAGCAGGATCCAGTATTGTCCTGACCTCTGCTCTCATCTTTGTTATTTCCTTCTTTATTGCGCCCAAGCAGCGCTATTTGAAGATTAAAAATAAAACACAATAAATTCTAAGGAGTTTTTTATGAAAAAATTGACTTTTCTCGCTTTGATTTTCCTAACGGCCATCGGCCTCTTTGCCTGCTCCGGTCAGAAGAATTCGTCCAGTGACTCTTCCAAGCTCAAGGTCGTCGCAACTAATTCGATCATTGCGGATATTACTAAAAATATCGCCGGCGATAAGATTGACCTGCACAGCATTGTACCAGTCGGCAAAGACCCGCACGAATACGAACCCCTGCCTGAAGATGTCAAAAAGACTTCTCAAGCTGACCTTATCTTTTACAATGGTATCAACCTAGAAACCGGTGGCAATGCTTGGTTTACCAAGTTGGTCAAAAATGCCAACAAAGAAGAAAACAAGGACTACTATGCAGTCAGTGATGGCGTTGAAGTGATTTACCTTGAAGGCCAAAGTGAAAAGGGCAAAGAAGACCCCCATGCTTGGCTCAACTTGGAAAATGGCATCATCTATGCACAAAACATTGCCAAGCGCTTGATTGAAAAAGACCCTGACAACAAGGACACGTACGAGAAAAACCTCAAAGCTTATGTAGAAAAACTGACCGCTTTGGACAAGGAAGCCAAAGAAAAATTCAACAATATCCCAGAAGAAAAGAAAATGATTGTGACCAGCGAAGGCTGCTTCAAGTACTTCTCTAAGGCCTACAATGTGCCATCTGCCTACATCTGGGAAATCAACACTGAAGAAGAAGGTACCCCAGACCAAATTAAAACCTTGGTTGAAAAACTGCGTAAGACTAAAGTCCCATCTCTCTTTGTGGAATCAAGTGTTGACGAGCGTCCGATGAAGACCGTTTCTAAAGATACCAACATCCCAATCTATGCTAAAATCTTTACTGACTCTGTTGCGGAAGAAGGAGAAGAAGGCGACAGCTACTACAGCATGATGAAGTACAATCTGGATAAAATTTCCGAAGGATTGGCAAAATAATACATGAGAGGTTAGGAAGACAAGATCCTAACCTCTTTATTTATAGAGACTGAGCTTCAAATGGAGACGCTCTCAAATTTCCGGTCAAATTATTCGAAAAAAATCGTCATTCGCAGTACAATGAAGCTATTAAACACGAATGGAGACTTCTTATGACAACTTTTCTCGGAAATCCTGTTACCTTCACTGGCCAACAACTGCAGGTCGGCGACACGGCCCGCGATTTTAGCCTGACAGCAACCGACCTTTCAAAGAAAACCCTAGCTGACTTTGCTGGTAAAAAGAAAGTCCTGAGCATCATCCCATCTATCGATACTGGCGTCTGCTCGACTCAAACTCGCCGTTTCAACCAAGAACTCTCTGACTTGGACAATACCGTTGTCATCACGGTTTCAGTGGATCTGCCTTTTGCCCAAAGCAAGTGGTGTGCTGCGGAAGGCATTGAGAATGCTGTCATGCTGTCTGACTACTTCGATCATTCTTTCGGCCGCGACTACGCTGTCCTCATCAATGAATGGCACCTCTTAGCCCGTGCCGTTCTAGTTCTGGACGAAAACAACACTGTAACCTACGCAGAGTATATAGACAACATTAATACCGAGCCAGACTTTGAAGCAGCTATCGCTGCAGTTAAAAGCTTAGGATAATCGAAAAGCGCGAAAAATTTCGTGCTTTTTGTTGTAAAAATCCTTTTTTCAATCTTAACTGTTGTTAGCATAAAAAAGATTGAAGCAATCCCTCTCCAAACTTTATTTTCTAACAGTATTTTTTGCTTCTACTTCTCTATGCTCCAGAGCCGAAGCCCCTTGTAAAAAACTGAACTAGCTTGAAAAAAGAGAACAGTGTCACTTCTGCTCTCGAATTCTATTTTTCACTTAACTAACAGCAACACTTCCTTGCCCTGTCAGCTCCCGAACTGTATTCTTTTCACAATTTTTGTTATACTAGTTATAGAAAGGCTAGGAGGACTGAAAATGACCCCAAATAAAGAAGATTATCTCAAATGTATCTATGAGATTGGCACCTATGCTAAAAAAATTACCAATAAAGAGGTCGCTCAGCTTATGCATGTTTCTCCTCCAGCCGTTACCGAAATGATCAAGAAAATGCTGGCCGAAAATTTGCTGGTAAAGGACAAACAGGCTGGCTATCTGCTGACCGATTTAGGACTCCGACTGGTCTCCGAACTTTACCGCAAGCATCGCCTGATTGAGGTGTTCCTCGTCAACCATCTGGGGTACACAACAGATGAAATCCATGAGGAAGCCGAAGTCCTAGAACATACTGTTTCAGATCGTTTTGTTGAACGTTTGGATGCCATGCTGAATTTTCCAGAAACCTGTCCTCACGGCGGTACGATTCCAGCCAAGGGAGAGCTCTTGGTAGAAAAAAACAATCTCACCTTAGAAGCGGCCTCCGAGCCTGGAGACTATCTCGTCACTCGGGTCCACGATGAATTTGATCTTCTCATTTATCTAGAAAAGCATGGTCTTCAGCTAGGCAAGACCATTACCCTTCTTCAGTATGACTCCTTTGCCCAGCTTTATGTCCTCAAAGTTGATGGGCAAGAGATTCAGGTCAACTCCATGATTGCCAAGCAGATTTATATTGAAAAACTTTAAAACGAAAGGCCCGATTCGCAACACAAATCGGGCTTTTTCAATTTTAGTAGCCTTTTTTAGATTAAGCTTTTCGAACTTAGCTAAATCAGCATGAAAGCCGAGCAAAGACCAGCAAAAATATTGGCCAAAGCGTGTGTGCCCCAGCTGGATAAAATGGAACCATCCGATTTCTTCTCATTGACAAAGCCCAGGTAAGCTGCGATTCCCCCTGTAAACAAAATAATGAGCATAGATGTCAGCCAAGTTGTCTGAGAAGCGAACATGAGGCCATGAAGCAAACCAAATAGAGCTGCTTGCAAAGTATTGGCCACTCTGAATGGAAGGCGACTGGCTAATCTTTTCAAAAGAAAACCTCTAAACAAAATCTCTTCTGGCAAAGCTGTCTGAAAAATACTGTAAATCAAAATACTTGGCAGGGCTTTAAAACCAAGCCCGGAAAATCTTGACATCGCCGTTTCAAGATTTCTTATCGTGTATAAAACAAAAATAGAAAAGACCAGAAAAAAGATTGAGCCCAGCAGAATCCAAAGCCAGGTCTTCTGGCTGCCAGTTTCTTTTAGCGGTTTTAGGCCTATCCATTCTAAAAATGGATTTTTTCTTCTAGCCGTCACCAACCACCAAATAAAAGGAAGCAAAGTAAACAAAAGGATTTGAATTACAGCGCTAATCAACGCTTGAACTTCATTTTCCATAGCATTTTTTCTTTAAACTTATATATTTTTGTAAACTTCCAAAGAGTCTCTCTTTCTCCTCCTGCTGAATTTCCTAGCCCAGCTGTCCCGGCCGCTTTTCCTTCTTCTTGGGTGGGAATTTGCGGTCAAATATTTCCAACTCCGCCTCATCTACTTCATAACCCTCCGGATCCCGATAGAGCCAAGGTCCATTTTCCCGAGTCACGCTGCCATCCCTTTGCAAGTCCAGCACCATAACAAAATCCAAAATCTCCTCCTTGTCCTGACCGTCCAGATAAATACCATAATCACTGGCTGTCACAAAACCGTATTTAGGATAGTAGGCAGGATTGCCGAAGAGAACGATATGAGAAAAACCTTCCTCCCTCGCCTGACGGATAGCTGCCTGAGCTAATTTTTCTCCAAACCCTTGCTTTTGAAAAGCTGGTAGGATAGCAAAAGGACCAAAGGTAGCAATTTCCTTGACCTGTCCGGTCTGCTCATGGCGAAGCTGGGCTTTGCTAAACATAATCTGGCCAGCAAGCTGACCATCTACCAAAATAACTTTGGATAGGTTTTCTAAATAGTTTGGATGCTGACGAAATTGGTGCAAAATCAGATGTTCCGCACAACCCGGCCGATAGACATTCCAAAAGGCCTCTCTGACTAGATTTTCAACTTCATGGTATTCTGAAGGGGCTTCCTGGCGAACTTCAATCATCATCGCTTCTCCTTTGTATTTTTAATGTATTTCATTTGTTCTAAGCAGAAAATTCTCATCTCTCTGCCATATATCTTTCTGCTTCTTGAGCGCTTAGCTTTCTTATCTGACTTTCAGGAAATTCCTGATAAGAAGGCATGATAAAACTAGGCTGACGGCTGGCACAGCTTTTATCGGGATTCTTCTTCAGATAAGCCTCTAGATCCGTCAGATTGGCAAAAATCTTGTAAGACACCCGTCCCTTGTCTGACTGGATTTGATAAATGCCGCAGGGCGCCTGCATGGTCACATCCGCTGTCCGCAAATAATACTTAGCAATTTCTAGAGATTTGAAAGGGAAATTCCAGCGTTGCAGACCATTTTTTGTATGCTCAATGCAGATACAACGACCGCAATGTCCACAGATATATTGCTTATGCTCTCTCAGACAGTCCAAGGGATGAAGTAACGGCGTCACGCGGTTCTGGTCAATATAGCACTCTATACACATATTCAAGTCTCCTTCTACTTAGTCAATTCTAATATAGCAAGTTTTTGAAGAAAAAGAAAGAAAAGATTGCCTTCCTCTTGCCAGACTTTTCACTTTTTGCTAAAATGATGTCAAAAAATTAAGAAGGACAAATTATGCCACAAAATCTATTTAAAGAATTGGCCCAGCTGGAGCAAGTAGAAGCTCTGGCTCTCGGCGGCTCACGGGCCGGCCAACATTTTGACCAAGACTCAGACTATGATGTCTATGTCTACCTGAGCGCTCCTCTCGCGCCAGCCATCCGCCAAGAAATCCTCAGCAAGTACTGCTCCTATATGGAAATTGGCAATCAATTTTGGGAACTGGAGGACGACTGCGTCCTCAATAATGGTATTGAGATTGAGCTGATTTACCGCTCGCTAGACGACTTTGACCAAGACCTGCAGACCGTCGTTTTAGAGCACCAAGCTCAGAATTCTTATACTACCTGTATGTGGTACAATCTGCTCCACAGCAAGATTCTCTACGATCGAGACGGGCGCTACGCTACGCTCCAGAGCAAGTACAGCCTGCCCTATCCAGCTGAGCTGAAAAAGAATATTATCAGCAAGCAGCTCCTGCTCCTTGACCAAGCGATGCCAGCTTTTTCAAGACAGATCAAAAAGGCCCTCAAGCGCCAAGACCTGCTCAGTATCAATCATCGTAGCAGCGAGTTTTTCGCCTCTTACTTTGATGCCCTCTTTGCCCTCAATGAGCAGCTCCATCCAGGCGAAAAACGCATGCTCCAGTATGCCAAAGAAAATTGCTCCCGCCTGCCTCGGGATTTTGAAGCCAATATCCAAGACTACTTCCAAAATCTCTACCAGCCAGACCAGCAGCAGGAAGCAGTCCTAGCCTTGGATAGCCTCCTAGACAATCTTAAGCAATTGATTGAAGCATCCATCTAGAATTTCAACGGATAAAAAGCTCATGAAGCCAGTTTTTCAACTGATTCATGAGCTTTTTGCATATCATTCTATAATCTGGCACCTAAGAGGGCAAATCCAATTCAAACAGTCCATACTCATGCTTGTCTCCCTGTAATTCTGCTGCATAGTGACGAGTAACTGTCTTTTGATGAATCAGGGCGCCGATAGCCGAGGCTTGTCGTTTCTGTGCTTCTTTAAAAATCGGATAGGCCAAGGCAGAGCCCAATCCCAAGAATTGCTCACCTACCCCTAGATACATAATCATATAGCGTTTTGCAAAGCGCTTGGTCCAAAAAAGCTTGGCCAGATTAAGAGGAGTCAGTTTTTGATAAACCAGAGAACCATAGTCCGGCATGGCAATCAGAAAACCAGCTAGCTTGCCCTCCTTATAGGCCAGCTTAACCATAGAAAAATCAAGAATATACTGGTATTTCTGAAAAATCTGACTGAACTGCTGACTGGAAATAGAGCGATAAATAGGGAAATCTTGATAAAGACGATTGAGAAGTTCGAAAACCTGCAGCGAGGTTTCTTCCCAGTCCTTCTTTTTGGGAGAACAAATGGTGAAACCCGCTTCTTCAAAAGACTCAAAGCGATGAGCTAGCTTGTCCTGATGAGTCTGATTGCTTACCTTGGGATAAAAATTGGACAGATAGCTCTCCTTGAGCTCAAAACCAGCAGCCTGCCATAGCTCAGGATAATAGTCTGGATTATGAGGTTCTCCAGTAAAAGGGAGCTCCTCTGTTCCAGTCAGCTGCATTCGATAGCCCAGCCAAAAGCTTGCCTGTACCGGACCAATTATCTTAATCGCTCCGAGACTGCGAGCAAAACCTGCTAAATGCTCGATAAAAGCAGATGCAATCTTCTGATTATTGATGGACTCGAAAAATCCCAAGTAAGCAGCCTCATCATCTGGATAGAAGGTCAGGAGGCCTCGAATACAAGACCGACTGTCCACATAGCCAATAAAAGCATAGGTTTCTAAGTCAGAGCTCAGCGGGTGCCTGCCCTCAATCAAAGCCAGCTCCTCCTCTTCCGACTGCATAAGGTGGTCTGGCTGGTAAATCTGCTTGGGCAGGGCTAGAAAATCATCCTGCTCTGCTGTATTGGGTTTGACCGGTTTAATTTCCAGCATGGTCTTCCTCCTTAATCAGGCTAATTTTGCCAGTCAGGCCATCCATCTCAATCCAGTCGCCATTCCGCAGCTGGCTGCAGGCACCTCTGACATTGACAATGGAAGGAATCCCTAACTCGCGGGAAATAATGGCCGTGTGCGAGAGCAAGGATCCCTGCTCTGCAATGACCCCCTTGGCTTGGGTCAGAAGATAGACCCAGCCCGGATCGGTCATCTTGGTCACGATAATCCGATCCTGAGCAGACTCAATTTCCTGCACATCTTCCACGACCAAAACCTGAGCCTTAACGCAGCCAGGTGAGCAGCCAATCCCTTGTAAGGCTTGATTGCCCGCATTATGACTGCTGGTGCGGTTTTGCGGTTTCAGGTATTTCTCAAAGACCTGTCCAGCAAAAACATAACGACTAAAGGTTGGCAGCTCCTTATCAGCCTCCAACTTCTCTCGACGCTCGGCTATCAAGCCACTAACATCTCTGGGCGTTCTGGTCAGCTCAAACAGCTCTTCCTTTGTCAGGTAAAAAACATCGTCAGGCGTAGCCAGCAACCCTTGCTCGGCTAATTGCTGACCAAGTGTGCGAAAAATCTGCCGCATCATGCCATAGATTCGTGTGCGGTTTAAGCGGGAGCTTTCCCGATATTTAACACCCGTCATGGCTCGCTTGCGAAGAAAATTCGTCCACCAGCCTGATTTTTGCTCCTCTTCTTCAAGTTTATGAGGAGCCAACTTCTTCTCCTCTTGCTGGCACATTTGCAGCAGGAGCTTGAGCAGACGCTCTGGATACGTTCGGAAAGTGGGAGTTTCTAGCTTCAACTCTTCTGGAGCCCGATCACCAAATTCATGGATAAAATGGACTATTTCTTTGACCAAAGGATGCTGACGACTTAGAAAGACTTCTGGACTTTCACTTACCATAGCCTGTCTAATCTCTGCATTTTCTTCTGCTTTCAGCTGAGCTGTTAAAGCCTGCAGAGCCAAAGCCGGCCGCATGCTTTCAATCTGCTCAATTCCTGCAATCTCAGCCTGAACAGCCCCACCGCGACGCAACTTCTTCAGGAGTCCAGTATAGACAAAAGCATACAAATCATTGACTAGGGTAATATCCCAGTGAGCCAAAATATCCTCTTTTAGCTTGCTGACCAAGGCAATCAAGGTTTTAGCATCTGCATTTGGGGAATAGGTCGCTTCGTATTCTCGCTGAATCTGGGCAAACTGCTCTTCCAATTGTCTCATTTGCTTGGGAGCTGTCCAAAACTCTCGGATAATACGAAGCATGATTTGCAAGCGTTTGAAAGCAGACAGGTGCACCGGCATCTGAGGCACTTCTGTCTCTCGTACCCCCAGCATATCCTGCCAGATAGGGATGATTTTCTTAGAAAAAGGCAGAAGCTGCAGCAGCTGATACCAGCTCTGAATCTGGTAATAGACTCGGCTATTGACCGGCTGCAGCATATTTTGAAAGGTGGCTTCATAGGCAGCCAACTCAGGGGCATCCTTGCCAACCAAGCGTTGGGCCAGACTGCGGAAAATGCTGGCATAAGCCTCCTGAATAAAGCTAATGGTCAGAGGACTGGAAACTCCCGGATAGCTCTCGACAATATTGCTGTTATCCAGAATAATCTGCTGTCCCTCTGGCAAGGTAGTAATAGGTCGAGCCTGCAAGAGATAGAGCTGGCCATTTGCGAAGGTGAACTCCATATCCATATAAGGTCCGAAAAGCTGACTTACCTGACTAGCCAAGGCTTGTAACTTCTCAAGTTGTTCCTGTGATACATCTGGTGAATCCTCCGTCTGCTCTGTATAAAAGAGCTGGTCCTTGGGATGAAGCGTCACCATTGTTGTAGGAATCTTATCCTCGACAACCTTGTTGCCCAAGCCCCGACCGATGACAATGATGTGCTCGTTCAGAATGCCCTTAGGATTAGCTGTGAAGTAAATCCCTGACAAGTCTCCCTCCTGCATGACCTGGATAATACAAATCATCTGTGCCTGCTTCAAAGATAGTCCCTGCTCAAATAGATAACTAAGAGCTGACTCCTGATAAAGAGAGAGCAAGGTCGCTTGAATAGCTTCTTTAAGTCCATCTGGCTTTACATTGAGCTGGCTCTCAAACTGACCGGCAAAGGATGAGGCCTTCCCATCCTCAATGGTAGCAGATGAGCGGACTGCAAAGCGACAGTCTGTCTGGAAAAATTCCTTATGAACCCAACTTTCTGCCGCTGTCAAATCTTCTTGACTAAACTGCTCTCTGCCCCAGTCCTGCAGTTGCTGACTGAGTTGGGACAAGTCCAACTCTCCAGACCGATAGGCTGCTTCCATCCGCTCCAAGTCAGCAGAGCTGGCAGATGTTTGAAAAAAGTCAAAAGCAAACACTGCAAAGTCAGGAATCGGCAAACCAGCAGCCTGCATTTTCAGTAAATGATAGGCCTTGCCTCCGACCTGGTCAAGCCCTGTCTGCTCGATTCTTTTCATCAAAGTACCCCCATCAAGAGATAAACAGCAACGGACAGAACCATGGTCGTCTCTGTGATATAAGTATAACGCTCTACCCGCTCCCGGATATTAAAGCGAGTCGGATCCTTGATAAACTGCTCAAACTGGACGGTCATCCAGATGACATTCAGCACCAAGACTACCACTCCGACATGGGAAATATTCCAGAGGAGAACGAAATTTGTCAAGATATCCAGCAGAGTCACCACCTCGATAAAGCGAGTGGCTTTTTTGTAGCCAAAAAGCATAGAATAGGTCACATACTCTGTCTCGTCTTTTGGTGCCCGAATCTTGCGGCAGACTTCCCAGATCAGACTTGGAAAATACATAGTAAAAGCCAGTAAGACGGTCGGTAGGGACAAGAGAGGCAGATTGTACTTGTAGCAGACAAAAGAGATGGTATAGAGATTCAAAATCATCATGACCGGATTATGGGTCACCAGAGCCAATGGCAAGGAATTTTGAATTTTGTCTCGCTTAAAGAACCAGAAAGACATGAGGGTCCCGTAGATATAGAGAAAGAGGAACCAGCCGATATTGTTCATAAAGAGGACATTAAGGAGTACAGAGACAGCTACGATAAAGCTGAGGGCAATAGCCAAGTCCTTCTTTTTCACTCGGCCAGATGGCAGAGCCCGATGAGGAAAGAGGCGTCTATCAGTCTCATAGTCCTTGAAATCATCCGCAATCCGCAGAATCATCAGAAAGACAAAAATCGTAAAAATTCCGATCAATTCCTGATGGTCAAAGTGAAAGGTGGTCACTCCGTCATTGAGCAAGAGCACAAAGTAAATCTCAAAAAACATGATGGCAGCCACCATAAAGCGCGGCAGCAAAGGAAACATTTCCTTATAATAAACAGCTAATCGTTTAAACATAGCTTCTCTCCAATCTTTTCACCCATTTGAATCTGGGTTTCTATTCCGAGGTCTGAGTAAGTCAGGATGTCCTGATCCAAGCGAATCGTGCCTGCCGGATAGAGGACAAGGATGGTTGAGCCGCCCAGACCAAAGCAGCCCTTCTCCTGTCCCCTGATCAAACGGTCCCGACTGTGATTGTATATTTTTCCGACTAGCAGAGCCCCTACTTCCATCTGCAGGACAGGTCCTAGGTCGGTATCTAAAAGACAGTATTCTCTTTTATTTTCCTTGTAAATTAAGCGCCGCTTCTGGGCTACCTGTCTGACCGTATGCAGGTGGCCTTTGATTTTTCGTCTTCGGGTAATTCTGCCGGATTCAGCCGCCAGATAGCGGTGCAGGTCTTCCACTCCCAGTCGATAAACCAGCGCTGTTCCGCCACTAAACAGCTGAGCTAACTCTTCATCCAGCAGTAAGTCAGCTAGCCTGTATGTCTGCCCCTTAATTGTCAGCTGTAAGTCCTGACTGATGGTAAAAGCCTCTAGCTTGGCATCCGCCACAGCCAGTACTTGACTATCAGGACAGACCGGACGCAGACCAGGCTTGATTTTCCGATGGAAAAAAGCCGCGAAGCTAGAATAGGGGCCATCTTCATAGTCAGCCAGATTCAGCTGATATTTTTCCACAAAAGCTGCTATTTTCTTGCGAGAACAAGGAGTGTAGTCTTTCAAAGTCAGAAGATAAGACAGGCTAGGTCGGGTCAAGATAGGCAATAAGAAGCGACCCCAAGCAGTACCATAAAGCTTGTCTAACAGCCCCGCCTTGTATTCTATCGCTTCCAGTATCTGGCCAGTCCTTCTCTGATAGACCTTAACCATGGGGGAGAACCCCCAGACCAATCAGACTTGCAACAGCTAAAATCGCAAAGACTAGATAGGCTAGCTTATTCGGCTTGGGAATACGGCAGCTGTAGACAAATAGGAAGGTCAGCAAAAGAGACAAGCCCAGCCACACCCAAGCAAAGAGAGCAGGCGCCAGCCATTGACATACCAGATAGGTCAATGGGAAAAATAGGGCGCTGTAAGTCACGGGCAAGCCGATAAAATAAGAACCAGAGCCTTCATCATGCTTGGCCAAACGGTTAAAATGTGCCAAGCGAGTAACTGCAGCCAAGACATAGAGGACAGCCAAGATGATATTGGCCACTCCCAAGGGCAGCTGAGTCATGAGCAGCACAGCCGGAAGAGCCGCAAAGCTAATCATGTCGCAGAGGGAATCAATCTCAATGCCGAAGCGCTTCTGACTTTCAGTCCGCTTCATCCGCCGCGCCACCACGCCATCAAAAAGGTCGCAGATACCGCTAACGATAAAAGCCATCATGGCTAGCCGCAGCTGGGACTGAATGATGGCATAGACTGCCAACAGTGCAAAAGCAGCGCCCATATAGGTCAGGATAACAGATTTGTCGTATTCACCGATAAACAAAGGTTCATTCTTCTTCATGAATTATTATTTCTCCTCTTCTTCCATCTAAAGTAACCAGCATGCCAGTTTCTAGCAACTGAGTTGCATTCTTAGCGCAGACCAGAGCTGGAATCCTGCATTCCCGAGCGACAATGGAGGCATGGCAGAGAACTCCACCATACTCTGTTACAAGACCACCTAGAATACCGAAAACATAGCTCCAGCCCGTATCTGTATAGCGGGTGACAAGGATTTCTCCCGGCTCAATCGTCTCAATATCCGCTAAATCCAAGAGAACTCGAACCCGAGCGGTCACCTGACCGCTGCTGGCTGGCATTCCCGTCAGCAGAGCCTGACTCTCATGGGCCACTTCTTCTAGGCTCATCTCTTTATCAGTCAAATCCCCCACTGGCTCAAAATTCCGATAGGCCTGGCAATAATGCTGATTATCTGCTGCTTCTTCTTGGAGCTGGTCAGCAGTCTTTTCCCCCTCCATAAAGGAAATCAGACTTTCTTTCTTAATGTAAAAAACATCTTGTTCATTTTTCAGAAAGCCTCGCTTTTCATAGGCTCGGCCGAGTTTGAGGCTAATCTGACGAATGAGGTGGTAATAGCGCGTGGAAATATCCTTGAACTCCTCCCGCCACCAGAGCAAGTTCCGCAGGTCTTCGCTGATTTTTTCTATCTTTTTCTGCTTTGCTCGAGATAGATGGGCAAGATCCAGCTCAGACTCTGAGCCAGGACTGAGCGAAGCTTTGGCTGCTTGGTAGTAAGATGAATCAGCAACCAACTGCTGGACCGCTGTCATAACTTGATGAGCATCTTCTTCATAACTAGCTACTCGCAAGTCCAGCTCGCGAGCTGAGTGATAGCCAAAATCCTTTTGGAAATCCTGAATCTTGATAAAATCTGCTCGCTCAGGATATTGTGCAGCCAGTTCCTGCAATTCTTCCACCGATAGCTTCAACCAATCATCTGTCAGTTTCTCGTCTGTCAAAATAAGATCCGCAACTTCCAGCATTCTAGCTAAAGGCTTGGTATGCGAAACATTTCCTAATTTAGCTATCAGTTGGAAAAATTCATCAACCGTCAGCCATTTGAGGAGACTGGTCTTTTTCATGGACAGCTGGACCGTATTGATGTAGGCCTGCCAGAAATAAGTTCCCTCACTGTCTAAATAAGCCTGAGTTAGCACTAACTGCCAAAGACTCTCGACTTGATGCAGCGGGGGTTGGTCGTTCAGTTCTCCTATTTCTTGATTTAGACGGTTAAATTGCTGGCGCAGATTTTGCAGCTTGTCTGGCGCCTGATGCAGAAAAGTCTTAGTTACTTTTTGTGTTTTCAAAGCGACCCGCAGGAAATTTAAGAGCAAGGCTGGACTTAATTTGCTGGTAAAACCTTGACCTTGGTAGTCTTTATTAACTCCCAGCTCATCATCAAAGTCTCGCTCAGTATAACCTGGAATCTGCTCCATACCTTGCTTGACCACGCCTAAGTTCCAGAAAGGCCGAGCATAATGGAGACGCATCAGCGGCGGCATCACACCTTCAGGCTCTAGGCCAATTGCCAGCAAAAAGCTGGAGAGTGCCTCTTGCCAAGAATAGCGATAAAGGCTCCACATCAGGTTGGGACAGGGCTGGGCCGCCACCCCTCCATCCCGAAAATTCGCCGTCGTCCAGCGACCACTGTCGATTTTAGTTGGTACTGTCGTAATAGGCCGAGCCTGCAGCAGATAGACTTGCTCTTCTAGAGCACACCACTCAATATCCATCGGCCGACCAAAATACGCCACAATCTCCAAAACCTGCTCGTGCAGCTTCTGCAAGACTGCCAGAGGCATTCCTAGCTTTTCAAACTGGATCCAGTCTGGCTTGTACCAAGCAAGAGTCAACTGCTCAGGATTGACTTGGCCACTAACCAAGCTCTCAGCCGAGCCTTTTACATACTCCAAGAGCATGGTCTGGTCCTGATTAGTCGCCACATCTAGGGAAAAGCAGACACCGCTAAAGTCAGGCTCTATCTGCTCCTGAATCAGCACCGCCATGGCAAAATCCTGCTCAGCCAGACCCTGACGCTGCCAATAAGCCAAGGCTTCTGGATTAAAGAGAGAAAGCAGGCAAGAACGAATGCCCTGCTCCATTTCTGACAGCGTCCGGCAGTTGCCAATCGAGTCATACTGACCGGCAAATGACAAGGCCTGTCCGTCTTCTAAGAGGGCACTACTGCGAACGATATAAGCTTGATTTTGCTGGCAAAAGGCTGCTAACTCCTGTAGCCAAGCTGGATCCAAGGGATACTGCTGCAAACGCTCCGCAATTTCCTCCTTGCCCAGATGAATTAACTCTGCAAGCCCCTGTTCTGAGTATTTTGGCAGAGCTGCTCTTAGCCAAGCCATAACTTGGTCCGACGGTAAAATCAGAGCCTTAGGAACCGGAAGCCCCAGTTGACAGAGACTGATTAACTGATTGATTTTGCCGCCATAGATGGCCGACGGCTCTTTTTCCAGCCATAGTTCTTTCATCATAACTTCCATCTCACATACGGTTTTTTCTGAGCTTGGCCCAGTAGAGCAGGCGATTAACTCCCAGATGCGTGACCGCCCCCAAGATTAGTATGCCCATCATCTGCTGCCAAGACAGAGGAATATAGAAAAGTAGCAGGAGAATACAGCCGATTAAGGAATCAATCTGATCTAGCCAGATAAAGGGCCACTTCCAACCATTCTCTGCCGTCTTGCCCTCTCTGATCTCCAAACGACGCTTGATGAAGCTATTAGGCAGCTCAAACAAAACATAAGCCAGACCCAAGAGAGCTCCTAGCACCAGATTAAAAAGCAAGGTGTTTTCGTAGAAGGCATAAACTAAGTGCAGTTTCTCTAGAGTAGGAGTGCTCTTCAAGAGCACCCCCCATAAAACCTGAGCCAAAGAGTCCCAAACAATCATTCCTATGAAGCCTTTCCAGGTCTTGTTAGCTCCGAAAAGTCGCTTTCCATCTTTCAAAACCAAGCCGCCATCCATGGGCCGATAAGCCGACTGCAGCAGTGAAGACTTGCAAAAGATCATATTCAGAACCCCAGCTAGAATGACTGGCATCAGGGTGATATACAAGGCAAGAACAGTGCGCATATCTATTTCCTATTCTTTTTTATGAAAATTAACCTGAAAAAATTAAGAGACTTCTCAAGCTTTTCTAGTTTTATTATACCATAAGTCGTAAAAGCCCTTACATAACCAACCACATACAAGTGTCACATCTGATAACCCTTCCAAACATTCACGACTTTTCTTTTAGGTACTTCCTCATTGTTCCTCTAATGTATGTAACGAACTTCAGCCTCTGCTGTCGAAAGATCCCTACCTTCAAGAAAAGAAGTTTTATCATCCTAGACATCAAAAAAGAGAGAATCTGTGATCTCTCTCAATGTTAACATTTGTCACCCACTATAAGTGATAAAGAGCTATATGTCATCGATTCTTAGTATCTAGGATAATGGTCACCGGTCCATCATTCACCAGCTCCACCTGCATGTCTGCGCCAAAAATGCCCGTTCGGGTCGGAACTTCCTGCTGCAGGGCGAGATTGAAGGCATCATAAAAATTGCTAGCCATCTCTGGTGGTGCGGCCTTGATAAAGGCTGGCCGATTGCCCTTTCTCGTATCTGCGTGCAGGGTGAACTGGGAGATAGATAAAATCTCTCCACCAATATCTTGAATGGACAGGTTCATCTTTCCCTCAGCATCAGAAAAAATTCGCATATTGACAATCTTGCGGACAGCATAATCCATATCCTCCTGACTATCGTCAGGACCCACTCCGACTAAGAGCAGGAGTCCCTGTTCAATCCTGCTGTGCAGCTGTTGGTCAATGCTGACCTGCGCACGTTTCACGCGCTGAATGACGATTTTCATATCTTTTCCTTTATTTAACAACTAACATCTACTCTATTATTCCCATACCTTAGCCATTGGTCCGCTTAACAGAATACACTTCCGGTACACTCTTAATCTTGTCCACCACTGTCGTCAACGTGGACAGATTGGCAATGCCAAAGGAAACATGGATATTGGCAAATTTCATATCCTTGGTTGGCTGGGCATTAACTGTTGAGATATTTTTAGTGGTATTCGACAGAACCTGCAGCACATCGTTGAGGAGTCCAGAACGATTGAGACCATAAATATCAATATGGGCTGTGTATTCTTTGGTCGTGTTGTTGTCTTCCCACTCCACCTCAATCAAGCGCTGCTCGTAATTTTCCTGAGCTTTGAGATTCATACAATCTTCTCGGTGAATAGCTACACCACGGCCTTTGGTAATGTAACCAACAATGTCGTCACCAGGCACGGGGTTACAGCATTTGGCGATCCGAATCAGGAGACCGGATGCCCCTTGAATCACTACGCCACCTTCATGCTTGACCTTGAGGGTGTCTTTTTTGTTTTCGACCTTAACCTCACCGCCCTTGACCAATTCCTCGGCTTCTGCTCTGGCCTTGGCCCGTTCTTCCTCACGGCGCTCTTTTTCCGTCAGACGGTTGAAAATGCTGATAGCACCAATCTCACCGAAACCAATCGCTGCAAAAAGCGCTTCTTCAGTTTTATAGCTGGTCTTTTGCAGGACTTCCTCCATGTGCTTCTTGTCCATGTACTTATTGGCTACATAGCCCTGCTCCTGAAATTGAGCCTGCAAGAGCTCCCGCCCTTTGGAGATAGATAATTCCTTATCTTGATTTTTAAAGAATTGACGGATTTTATTTCTGGCTTTGCTGGTCTTGACAATATTGAGCCAGTCACGGCTAGGCCCAAAGGAGTTAGCATTGGTGACAATTTCCACCTGATCCCCTGTTTTCAGCTTGGTATTCAGAGGCACCATGCGACCGTTAACCTTGGCTCCTGTCGCCCTCTCCCCAACCTTGGTATGAATCTCATAAGCAAAGTCAATCGGACCAGAATCTTTGGGCAGACAGCGCACCTCGCCATTCGGCGTAAAGACATAAATCTCTTCTGTCAAATAGCTTTCCTTGACCGAATCGACAAATTCCTGAGCATCTCCCGACTGGTCTTGGAGTTCCATCAGTTCCTTGATCCAATTCATTCCGATGGCTGACTCTTTGCTGTTGACCTGACCTTTTATCCCTTTCTTATAAGCCCAATGGGCTGCGACCCCATACTCCGCCACTTCGTGCATTTCCTTGGTCCGAATCTGAAATTCAATTGGTCCTTTAGGTCCATAGACCGTCGTATGGATAGACTGATAGCCGTTAGCCTTACGGTTGGCAATATAATCCTTGAAACGCCCCGGCATTGGTTTCCAGAGCTCATGGATATAGCCCAACATGGCATAAACATCACTGTGAGTTTCCAAAATACAGCGAATGGCAATCAAATCATAGATCTCATCAAAACGCTTCTTCTTGTCCTGCATTTTGCGATAAATGGAATAAATATGCTTTGGACGGCCGTAAATCTTACCATGCAGATTGCGCTCACCTGCGTAGGTTTCGATCTTGTGGACAACTTCCTCCACCAGAGCTTCCCGCTCTCGCCGTTTTTCCTTCATCATGTGGGAAATTTTATAAAACTCCGTCGGATTAAGGTAACGAAAAGATAAATCTTCCAGTTCCCATTTGACACTGGAAATCCCCAAACGATGAGCCAGAGGAGCATAGATTTCCATGGTTTCCCGCGAAATTCGCTCTTGCTTGTCTGGCCGTAAATGATGAAGGGTCCGCATATTATGCAGACGGTCGGCTAGTTTGACCAAAATAACACGGATATCCTCAGACATGGCCATGAGCATTTTGCGATGATTTTCCGCCAACTGTTCCGCATGAGACTTATATTTCACCTTCCCCAGCTTGGTCACTCCGTCCACAATCACGCGCACATCATGTCCAAATTCCTGCTCCAAATCATCCAGCGTTGCCGAAGTGTCTTCAACCACATCGTGCAAAAAACCACAGGCAACCGAAACAGCATCCAGCTTAAGCTTAGCTAAAATGCCCGCCACCTGGATAGGATGCACAATGTAAGGTTCTTGCGACTGGCGAGTTTGCCCGCTATGGCGATCTATGGCATAGACCAATGCCTTTTGTACAAAAGCCACATCTTTTGCAGCTAAATATTTTCTTGTGAGGGAAACGACCTGATCCCCCGTTAAATTTATTTCTTTTGGCATGCGCATTCTCTCCGATTTCTTGCCTACTATTTTATCACTTTTACATCAATATGAAAACACAGAAAGTGCAGAGAATTTAAAAGGGCGCTAAAAGACGCAAACAACCCGCCTCTAAAGCGGCGGGTTGTGATGAAGGCGATGGTTTATTTCGGTCTGAACCATATCCTTCAAAAATTCAAAATAGGCATAGATGAGATAACCGATGGATACCACACCTAAAATAGCTACTAATACTTCAAATAAGGTAGACAAAGACATGATAAACCTCCTCTCCTTACCCAGTAAACATATGCATCCGGTCCCTTCAGGCGGCTGATTTGTTTCCGTTTTTTCCCTTTCTAGCCTGCCTTAGGATTCACTTATATTATACCATTTATCCGCCGAATAAAACAGGAAAAATTAAGAAATTTGCTCTATATAAAAAAGCAAACTAACATCATATCAGTCTACTTTTTCTCTTCTGGATTCAAACCATCGAAAGTGTTTCTGTTTTTGCTAATTGCTTCACTGATTGCTTTTTGACCCAAGCCGTTAATCGAGCTGTCCATTTGGTTGGATAGATTGAGCGCAGCTGTCTTGTTTGTCATGGCCAAGATACCAATCTCCTCATCATACTTCTCTACAATATCTTTTCGACTTGCTTTTATCGGTGGTGCGCAGAAGGCTTTAATAGCTTCTCTTTCCAATGATTTTTTGATTTGTCTTCGTGCTACTTCGGTAAAGGGGCTGCACAATGCATCTGAGACAACATCTGCTATACTCATTTATTTCCTCCTTCTTCCTCATCCAATTTCCTTCTCAGCTGGTAACTCTTTTCTAATTCGTCTTCCAGCTGCTTGCGATCTTTCCGATACTGATTTGTCAGTTTTTCATCTTTTTCTTCTATTTTTGCACATTGACGACGATATTCTCTATCCGTCTCACTCGCATAAGTATTTAACAGATTAATAAACTTACGACACTCTTCCTTATCCACGTAATCTTGTCGGCTAAAGTGATAAGTAGCCTCCTCAAACTCTTCATAAAGTCTAGTCAGATGACGCTTGTTATCTTCTAGTTTCCAATATGTTTCTTCTATTTCTTTCTTGGCAGCCTTATAATTATCCTCCAAGTCCCAGAGTTCTTCTTCTTGTTTTCTAATTTTAGCTTGAATTTCATCTATTTTGTCCATTGGCTAATATCTCCCGCCAAACTTTCGTCTGCTGCCACTGCCTGATTAATACCATTTCGGATACTACCCTCCAAGTCTGTAAATGCCGTCACAATAGCGGCCGATTTGTTTACCGCTTTATCAAAATGTCGCTGAGTCTTTCCTACAATGCTATCATAAGTTACTCCAGCCTCTGCATAGGCCTCCTGCACCTCATCATAGGTCAATTCTGTAACAAACCAAGGAATTTCCTTGCTTTTGTCATAGAGTTCTTCAGCATCTGTCACTGCTTTTTTCGCAACCGCCTCAATCTCGCTGTGCCCATTGCTGACAGCCTCTGTCAGAGCTGCCGCAACAGCCGTTGTCTGGACGCTATCCAAGAAAAACATCTCATGACTGTTAATACTGCCATCTGATAAAAACTGACCGGTCAATTGCTTGAGGAGACCGTCTTTTACTCCCTGCAATTTCTTCAAGGTCTTATAGTGCTTCTTTTCAAGTCCAGTCATCTTCTCTGGACTCTGCTTTTCCAAAATATCCTTGATATGATTAATTTGATTCTTATCACCTGTAATATCCGGGTCAAGGCTGTGTCCGCCAGAATTATCAAGTATATACTCTTTGCCTAGATAGACACCTCCAAGTCTATCGGACCATATGTTAAGAGGATCTTTTTCTGTTGTAATACGAATGACTTGACCTGTTAAGTCCGCATATTTGTTCAGAATCTTCTCGCGAGCAGAATCCAACGGAATCAGATAGTCTATGGCTCTATCCTTCATTCGAATCACTCCCTCTACATAAAGAGGGGCTGAGTTATATACCACTGTACGCGGAGCGTTAAATTCCAAAGCTACCCTCTGAGCAATATTACCTCCTAAAGAATGCCCTGTTAAGGTGATATTGTCCCCATATTTCTGTCGGATTCTTTCGTAAAATTTAAAAGCTTCATCATAATGATAGCCATAAGGCATTAAAATACTAGTAACATCTACCATGACATCTGCTACAAAATCCGCATTAGGATTGGTTCCCGTGTAAGCAATAATAACCTCTCCGCTATCCTTATCTAGGAAAGCTGTACCGCTTGTACCAGTCAAACCGTCACGAAAATCATCTAAATATTCAAGATTAGGAGGGAGAGGTTTGCTTCTATCTACTGCATTAAGAAGTTTTGTTCTATCATCATGCCTAATATCAGGTTGATTAACTCGCACATTCTCAAATTCATATGTAAGATTTGCCGCATCCAGAGTAGCAATACCACTGTTTGCTGTATCTTTTTTACTCATACTTTCCTCCTAATTCGATACTGTCTCCTTAAAATAATAGTTATCATTGAAATCAACAGTAATAGAATAATAATAAAAATCATCTAGTCTCAAAGAACCACCAAATCCTAAAACTGCTTCAGCTTGTTGTTGTTTATTAAAATATTGGTTAATCGTAGTATTTTTAGTTATATAATCTATATCAAAAGAGCCATTGTTTCCGTTAAAATGTTTGTTTTTTAATGATAATTTGCTCAAAAACTCTTTATCGATAGCTAGTTTTTGAAACAAGAAACTATCAAACTTCCATATTTTCCTAGCGGTCTCTTCATCAGAGAAAGTAAATTTGTTGTCTGCATATTGAACACTTACGACCACATTTTCACTTTTTGGCGCATCATCAGTTGCTGGAATTTTAGCAAGGGTACCCACTATTGTATGCGATGTTGCATCACCCTTCAGCTTAATTTCCGTGATGAAATCATTGATTCCATCACTCTTCTTTTTAAAATAGACCTGCTCAATCTCAAACCCTTCCGGAAATTGCTTAAATAAATCAAATAGATTCTCAGTCGGATAGACGCGACTGACCTCAGAAACCTTATTCTCAATCCATTCTCGGCTGTTCTTATTTTCTCCGCATCCTGCCAAGCCCATCATTATCAGTCCCCCTACAAGTAACATTGTGAGAAAAGTGCGTTTGTTCATGACCTTCTCCTTATTTATGATATTCAATAAAACAACTAACCTTAATTCCCTTATAGTATATCATAAAACCAGCACTGCCACGCTATCCTATATAACATCGAGATTTACCATAATAAAATAGGTACAGGGATCGTCTAGGTATTGGAGGTTAGGAGGGAGTTTTTTCTTAGTGTACTTTTCTACATATTGAAGCACATTATTGTCAGTTGCTCCCTGATTAACTCTCATATTTTCAAATTCATAAGTCAGATTAGAAGCATCCAAGGTTGGCACATTACTATTTGGCATCTATCTTCTCCATACTCGTAATTTTTCCTGCTATAAGTTCTGAATGAGAAATATTTTCTCCGTCAAAAACAATAGGATATCCGTATTCATAGCCAATAGTTGCAGAGCGATCTGCACTAATATAAAGATCTAGCGACTCGCTTGCTTGTAAATGGAAGTAGTCCTGAATGATTTTACTCTTTACATTTTTATAAGCAATGGAAGCATCACCAGTCTCCCAATTATAGTACATTTTTTTAAGTTCTAATCGAGACAAAACTGTTTTATTTAGTTTTAACTGTTGAAATAAAAAACCATCATAAAACAAATCATCTTTAGAAACTTCTGGATTCGAAAATTCCAGCCCTTTTTCAGTATATATAATACTGCTTTCTAAAAGCACTTTTTCTTCATAAGGATTACCCCGAGTTTCTATTCTTTTAAAATTACCAGTTATTTCTTGTGTTTCTGCATTTCCAATGAGCTCAATCTTCTGATAACGAGAATATTCCTTCGTCTCATCATAAGTGTCAATACTTCTTATCTCAAACCCTTCCGGAAATTGCTTAAATAAATCAAATAGATTCTCAGTCGGATAGACGCGACTGACCTCAGAAACCTTGTTTTCGATCCATTCTCGGCTGTTCTTGTTTTCTCCGCATCCTGCCAATCCCATCATCATCAGTCCTCCTATAAGCAACATTATGAGAAAAGTGCGTTTGTTCATGACCTTCTCCTTATTTATGATATTCAATAAAACAACTAACCTTAATTCCCTTATAGTATACCATAAAAGCAGCACTGCTACGCTATCCCATACAGTCCCAAGATTAGCTCCAATCAAACCGTCACGAAAATCAACTAAATATTCAAGATTAGGGAACCAGATTCTTAAAATCACTTCTTTCTGCAATAAACATTAAATTGTGTGTTAAGATTTATCAATTGATGAAAGCGCTTCGATGTAGTATAATGGAAATCCAACATTCATTTTTAAAAAGGAGTTATTATGTCAAAATCGTCCCTTCAAAAAGCAGTTGTGCTTTTGAGTACAGCGGCTCTTGCAGCGGCTGCAAATGCAGTTCAGGCTGATCAGGTCACCCCAGCAGTCACTGCTGATCCTGCTGTAGCAAGCAGCATGTCAGACAGCAGCGCAGCGGAACCAACGACTACAGCAAATCCTACTGAAGCTACTGTGACAACAGCGAGCACAGAGCCTAGCTCTGCTATTTCCCCAGAAAATACCAGTGGAAATACTGATGCTCTGATGGCCCTAGCTCGCAACGTAGCGGCTACTGAAGATACAAAGCCAGTAGAGGGACAGACTGTCGATGTTCGTATCCTAGCAACGACCGACCTCCATACCAATCTGGTCAACTACGACTACTATCAGGACAAGCCAGTAGAGAGCTTGGGACTGGCTAAAACAGCCGTGCTAATCGAGAAAGCCAAGAAAGAAAATCCAAACGTCCTATTAGTGGACAATGGCGACACCATCCAAGGAACGCCGCTAGGAACCTACAAAGCCATTGTGGATCCTGTGAAGAAGGGTGAGCAGCATCCTATGTACGCTGCCCTGCAGGCTCTGGGCTTTGAAGCTGGCACTCTGGGGAACCATGAGTTCAACTACGGCCTAGACTATCTGAACCGCGTGATTGAGACAGCAGGCATGCCTCTTGTCAATGCCAATGTGCTGGATCCAGCAACTGGTAAATTCATCTATCAACCTTACAAAATCATCGAAAAGACCTTTACGGATACGCAGGGCCGCTTGACGACTGTCAAAATAGGTGTGACTGGGATTGTTCCGCCGCAGATTCTCAACTGGGACAAGGCTAATCTTGAAGGAAAAGTCGTCGTTCGCGATTCTGTCGAGGCTATTCGAGACATCATCCCTGAGATGCGCAAAGCAGGTGCAGACATCACCTTGGTACTTTCTCACTCCGGTATCGGGGATGACAAGTATGAAAAAGGCGAGGAAAATGAAGGCTATCAAATCGCCAGCCTGCCAGGTGTAGATGCTGTTGTAACGGGCCACTCCCATGCAGAATTCCCAAGTGGTAATGGAACTGGCTTCTACGAAAAATACCCTGGTGTAGATGGTGTCAACGGTAAAATCAATGGTACTCCAGTAACCATGGCTGGAAAATACGGCGACCATCTGGGCGTTATTGACCTCAAAATGACCTATACCGACGGTAAATGGAAGGTCACTGACAGCAAGGGCTCCATCCGCAAGGTGGATACCAAGTCTAATGTAGCAGATCAGCGCGTCGTTAACATTGCCAAAGAATCTCATGAAGGAACAGTCAAGTACGTCCGCCAGCAAGTCGGTACCACAACTGCACCTATTACCAGCTACTTTGCTCTGGTCAAAGATGATCCATCCGTTCAGATTGTCAACAATGCCCAGCTTTGGTATGCTAAGAAAGAACTAGCGGGCACACCTGAAGCCAATCTTCCTCTCCTGTCTGCAGCAGCGCCTTTCAAGGCAGGAACTCGTGGGGATGCAACGGCCTACACAGACATTCCAGCTGGCCCTATTGCCATCAAGAACGTAGCCGACCTCTATCTCTACGACAATGTCACAGCTATCCTCAAGGTCAACGGTGCCCAGCTCAAAGAATGGTTGGAAATGTCAGCTGGCCAATTCAATACTATCGACCCAACAAGCGACCAACCACAAAATCTCATCAATACCAACTACCGAACTTATAACTTCGATATTATTGATGGTATCACCTATGAGTTTGACATCACCCAGCCGAACAAATACGACCGCGAAGGGAAACTGGCAAACCCAAATGCCAGCAGGGTCCGTAATCTGAAATACCAAGGCAAGGAGATTGACCCCAATCAGGAATTTATCGTCGTGACCAACAACTACCGGTCTAACGGTAACTTCCCTGGTGTTCGAGAAGCCAGCCTCAACCGTCTGCTCAATTTGGAAAACCGCCAAGCCATCATCAACTATATCTTGGCTGTCAAAAATATCAATCCACGTGCAGATCAGAACTGGCATTTTGCTGATACCATCAAGGGACTAGACCTGCGTTTCTTGACAGCTGATAAGGCCAAGAACTTGATTGGTACAGACGGAGACATCATCTATCTAGCGGCATCTGCCCAGGAAGGATTCGGCGAATACAAGTTCGTCTATGTCGCACCGAAGACTGAAGCAGTGCCAATCGAGCAGCCAAGCCGTCCGACTATCGCAGTCGAAGCAGCCAACCTGCAGCATAGCAGAGTAGTCTTCCCTGTCTTGACCGCAGCTGATCCAAGCACAAACAAGCAAGCTTCTCACAGACAAGCAGGAGCAGAAAGTCTCCCAGCAACCGGAGAAAAGACATCCTCGCTCGGAATCTTGGGACTTGTCATGACCGGACTTGCAGGAATCTTCGCCTTCAAAAAACGGGAAAGACAATAATAATTAAAAAATTAGCAGCCATTTTGGCTGCTGTTTTTGCTTTTTAAAGACTGTCATTGCTCAATTCCAATAAAACACTGACTGCGGTCAAGGCATAAAGCGGAGCGGTTTCAGCCCGCAGGATACGTGGACCCAGACCAGCGGAGACAGCCCCTGCTTGGCCAAAGGCTGCTATTTCATCTGGTGACAGACCACCCTCTGGTCCGAAGATAAAGAGAACTTTTGCGCCGGCTGCCAAGCCTTTCACAGCCTGCACTAAAGCAGCACCTTCGCCTTCCTTGGCTGCTTCCTCATAGGCCACGATGATGCGGTCAAAGTCTGCCAAGCCCGTTAGAAAATTTGCCTTTTTATCAAAGAGCCAAACCTCTGGAATCAGATTGCGCTTGCTCTGCTCTGCTGCTCCCTGAGCAATTTTCTCCAGCTTTTCAGTCTTTTTAGCCAGTTTTTTACCATCCCACTTGGCCACCGACCAGTCTGCTGGAAAGGCCCAGATAGCACTCGCCCCCAGCTCTGTTGCCTTCTGGGTGATAAATTCTAGCTTATCGCCCTTGGGAAAGCCCGAAGCAATGGTCACTTGAACCGGCAGCTCGGTATTGTCTGCTAGCTCCTCCAAGATTTCCAAACTCTGCTGGGCTGGATCTAGCACCTGCGCCAGCCGTTTCACGCCATCATCAAAAACCAGTGTAACTTGGTCTTCCTCTTTGAGTCGCATGACCGAGAACATGTGTTTGGCTGTGTCCTTGTCCGTGATGACCAGAGGAGACTGAGGTTTACCTTGTATAAAATACTGCTGCATCTAACCACCTATCACGCCTGAAATGTCCTGCGTTTTCTTAAAGACACAGGCATTCCATTCGCCCTGAATCATATGCGTTTCCAGAAAAAATCCTGCCGCTTCCGCTGACTCGCGCACCATTTCCCACTTCTCAGAAATAATCCCACTCATAATCAGATAGCCCTCATCTTTGACTAGACGGTAGGCATCCTCTGTCAGATGGATGAGAATATCGGCCAAGATGTTGGCAACAATGACATCCGCCTCGATTTCTACGCCTCGGAGAAGATCCCCCGGCGCCACATGAATATTCTCCATACCAGTGTTGAGCTCAATATTTTCCTGAGCCACGCGCACCGCCACCTCGTCTAAATCATAAGCGTAGATGTCCTTAGCGCCTAAGAGAGAGCTGGCAATAGAGAGGACGCCACTGCCTGTGCCTACGTCCAGCACAGTTTCTCCGCCCCGCAAGACCTGCTCCAGCGCAAAAAGGCTCATCTTGGTCGTTGGGTGAGTACCCGTACCAAAGGCCATGCCTGGGTCCAGCTTGATGATCTTCTCACCAGCTGTCGCCTCATAGTCCGTCCATGACGGCACAATGGTCAAATCATGCGTGATACGAGCTGGCTCAAAGTACTTCTTCCAATTGTCCGCCCAATCTTCCTCGGCCAGTTCCTGCCGAGTCAGCTCAATGTCTCCCGTCTCCAAGCCGAAGCCGTCTAGCTCAGCCAATCGCTCATTGGCTTGGGCTGCAATGGCATCTATATCCACCGAAGCTGGATAATAGCCTGTAATCTTGACCCGCTCGCTCTGCTCAACTTCTGGAAAAAGCTCTCCGTATTGGTCAACCTGCCCCAGATAATCTGCACTGTCATCAATAGCCACACCCTGACTGCCCAGCTCAATCAGAATATTCGAGGCTGCCTCCTCCGCCTCACGCTTCACTTCAATCGTTAATTCCTGCCAAGTGTCCATCATTAAAATACCAAGCCCGTATAACACAAAGCCAAAATAGGAAATTCTCTGACTACGCTTGCGTCTAAGAGAACCTTATCTTTTTAGCACAGTGTTTAGGGCGGGTTCAGTTTAGAAATTTAACTGAACAATCCTTTCTTTGTTTATTTCATTGTCTTCGTCATGTAAACCATATCCATGCCCTCTTTTTCAGGCTCCTTATGGGTCTGATGATAGCCGTTTTTCTCATAAAAAGCTACCATACCTTTATCTTGGAAAACCGTGCACAAATCCCATTGCATAACGGTGGAGAATTTCTCCTCTATCAGATTAAGCCCCTCAGAGCCATATCCTTTATTCTGGTACTGCGGCAAAATCGCCACTGTCCCAATCCAGCCTGCTGTCTGTTCGTCATTTGTATTCAAGCGGATAAAGCCAAGAATCTTCTCGGCGTCTTTGACAAAATAATAAAAACTATTGGGCCGCTCAACCAGCTTCCAGCGAATCCGCTCTCGCTCCTCCAGATAGGGGTCGTATTGATCCTGATATTTCTCATAAACGGCCTTAAAACTCGCTCGCTGAATGGCAATAATAGTCTCTAAATCCTCAGCTCCAGCCCGTTCAATATAAATCATGCTCGCACCTCCAAATAATCATTCAACCTGTCCTGCAACTGCGGAATAACCTTTTTATCAGATAAGAACTGGCGAATATCCATCATCTGATAAGCCTGGCCCTCATCACCAAAGGCAATACTGGCAAAATCTTCCTGAGTGATGGTTCCCGCCATAAAAATAGAGGTTTTATCTGGATCAAGCATTCCTTGATATTCCTTAATCCAGACAATAGCCGTTTCTTCAAGCTTCAAACCAAGCTCTTCAAAAACCTCTCGTTGAACACATTCAAAAGGCGTTTCCTCTCCCTCGCGGCCACCGCCCGGCAACTCCCACATATTGGGCCAAGGAATGGTTGAAATATCATCTCGCAAGATGGCCAGCAACTTGTCATCACTGATCAAGGCAATCTTGCAGCCAGAAAATTCCATCTGTTTGTGCAGTAAATCTAGTCCTCCTGCATTTGCCATAAGCGCCTCCTAATACCTCGGATATGAATAGAAATCCGTCTCAGCCACATCTGCTCTGCCATTTTCAAAAGCCTCAGCATTCCAAGCCATCTCAAACTCTGCTGCCTCTGGATCCGCTAAGAAGTCCATGAGTGCATCGAGACCAGACTCAGCTGTTTGAGTTAGAAAATCCACGAAATAAGCCAGAAACTCCCGTGACAGCCCCTTTTTAGGCTCATAGGGCAGGGCTGCCAGATAGTCCTCAGCCTCAAAACGAGACTTGACTGGATTATAGAAAAGCACGACTTCCTCAAAGTAAATATCTTCAGCCGAGGCATTGCCCTCAGCATCAACCGTCTCAATCCCGCCCGGATTTTGCACCTCAAGGAGAAAGGCTACTTCTACCGCGTGATTCTTCTTGTCCCAGTTTATCTCATAGTCAAAAGGAAAGCTCTTCCCCATTTCCTCGTCCAATATCTCCAAAAAACCGTACTTAGCCATGATTTCCTCTTTTCATTGTGATAAAATATTACTATCTACAATAGTAACACAAAAAGCCAAGAAAAACACTTGTAGAAAGGAAATCTTATGCCAGAAAACCTAGCCCTGCGCATGCGGCCGACCGGCATTGATCAGATTATCGGCCAGCAGCATCTGGTCGGACCTGGAAAAATCATCCGACGCATGGTTGAAGCTAACCGCCTATCCTCTATGATTCTCTACGGGCCACCCGGCATCGGCAAGACCTCTATCGCCTCGGCTATTGCCGGCACAACCAAGTTTGCCTTTAGGACCTTTAACGCCACCGTAGATAGCAAGAAGCGCCTGCAGGAGATTGCTGAAGAAGCTAAATTTTCCGGCGGACTGGTGCTCCTGCTGGACGAGATTCACCGTCTGGACAAGACCAAGCAAGACTTTCTGCTACCGCTATTAGAAAGCGGGCTGGTCATCATGATTGGGGCGACGACAGAAAATCCTTTCTTTTCTGTCACCCCTGCTATTCGAAGCCGAGTTCAGATATTTGAGCTTGAGCCCCTCAGCAACGACGACATCCGAAAAGCCATCCAGCTAGCCTTGACAGACAAGGAGCGAGGATTTGATTTTCCAGTGGAGCTAGATGAGGAAGCCCTAGATTTTATCGCTGTCTCCACCAACGGAGACCTGCGCTCCGCCTATAATTCACTGGACCTGGCCGTGCTCTCTACCCCAGAGGATGACAAGGGAATCCGCCACATCACGCTCGATGTGATGGAAAACAGCCTGCAAAAGAGCTACATTACCATGGATAAGGACGGAGACGGCCATTACGATGTCCTCTCTGCCCTGCAGAAGTCCATCCGCGGCTCCGATGTCAATGCCAGCCTTCACTACGCAGCTCGCCTAGTTGAGGCAGGAGACCTGCCTAGCCTGGCTCGACGCCTGACCGTTATCGCTTACGAGGATATTGGCCTAGCAAATCCTGACGCTCCAGTCCATACCGTCACAGCTCTGGAGGCTGCTCAGCGGATTGGTTTTCCTGAAGCCCGCATTCTCATTGCCAATATTGTCATTGACTTGGCCCTATCCCCCAAATCCAACTCAGCCTATGTGGCCATGGATAAGGCCTTAGCTGACCTGCGAAAGAAGGGAAATCTGCCCATCCCCCGACACTTACGAGATGGCCACTATACCGGCAGTAAGGAACTGGGCAACGCTCAGAACTATCTCTATCCCCACTCTTATCCCGGCAACTGGGTTAAACAAGACTATCTGCCTGACAAAATCAAAGATGCCAATTATTTCACTCCTAATGAGAATGGCAAATACGAGCGAGCCCTTGGAATGACCAAGGATAAAATTGATTACTTAAAAAAATGATGGCATCGTTTGCAAAAAATCATATTTTTCTCTTGAATTTTTCAAAATTTATGGTATCATAATTATAGAAACGCTGTGGTGTACGACTTCACACTTAAGTGTTGACCGACTATTTTTTGTATTACTAGGGAAACAAAAGACTTCTAACAGCGTGCAAGCCGTGTCACGCGGAAGCAGCTTCAGTTAGAGCGAGTTGCCCACCTGCTTAATTGCGCGGGTTCAATACAAATCGTGAAGGTCCGGCACCAATACAGCTTTTTCTGTTGCCTCCTTAGCTCAGTTGGTAGAGCAGTAGACTCTTAATCTATGGGTCGCAGGTTCGAGCCCTGCAGGGGGCACTAGACTAGAACATTAAAAAGCCTATTCCAATAGGCTTTTTTCTAATTCAAATCTTTTCTTGCCCCATGTTCTGCCCCAGCTTTTCTTACCTATTTGACTCTTTGTCAACTGTAGTGGGTTGATGTCAGCTAACATCTGGAGAGGACCTCTTGGTTCTCTCCTTTTTGATATTCAAAGCGATGAGGATTCTAGTTCTAAAGTTGTCAAAAGTCCTGAAGCCGAAAGCCTTGCGCTTGATGACCTTGATAAGGTTATTAGTAGTTTCTAGTTTTGCGTTTGAGTAGTGCAGTTCCAGTGCGTTCATGATCTTGTCCTTATCTTTCAAAAAGGTCTTAAAAACAGTTTGAAAGATAGGCTTCACACACGAAATGGTATCTTCAATGAGACCAAAGAAGTGCTCAGTCTGTTTCTCTTGAAAATGAAAAAGCAAGAGTTGGTAGAGTTCGTAGTGTTCTCGGAGTTCTTGAGAGCAAGAGAGAAGTTTTTCTAGAATCTCTCCGCTGGTCAAGTGCATGCGAAAAGTTGGACGATAAAAACGTTTATGACTTAGTTTACGGCTATCCTGTTGAATGAGTTTCCAGTAGCGTTTGAGTGCCTTATATTCGTGCGATTTTCTATCCAACTGATTCATGATTTGAACACGAACACGACTCATAGCCCGGCTGAGGTGTTGTACAATGTGAAAGCGATCGAGGACGATTTTAGCGCATGGAAAAAGTTGTCTAGCCAAGTCATAGTAGGGACTAAACATGTCCATGGTAATGACTCTAACGCGGTTTCGGACCTGTCTGGAATAGCGCAGAAAGTGATTGCGAATCGTTGCTTGTGTCCGTCCGTCTAGGATAGCTAGGATCTTATTTGAGTCAAAATCCTGTGCAATAAAGCTCATCTCTATCTGTCGATTGAAACAGTCACTTCCCTGACTGTTTCCACATCCCAAGACATTTGTTCTGGAAGCCAGTTGAGGTCAGTCGTGAACTCGAATTCTTTTAGTTTGCGAATGACGGTTGATGTGGAAACTGCTAAGTTTTCAGCGATGGCCGCCATAGGGATTTTCTCGATCAATTTTTGAGCGATTTTCTGCTTGACGATGGTTGCAATTTGGTGATTCTTCTTGACTAAGGAAGTCTCAGCGACAGCCATTTTTCCGCAATCCTGACAGCGGAAGCGCCGTTTTCTCAACCGAATCAGCGTTTTGTATCCCGCGCACTCTAAATAGGGAATTTTCGATTCTTTTTGGAAGTCATATTTAGCCATTTTTCCTTGGCAGTGAGGGCATTTAGGTGCAGGATAATCTAGCTTGGCGATGATTTCTTTATGGTTTCCAGCATCTAGAACATCCAAAATCGTAATGTTAGAGTCTTTAATTCCCAGTAAGTTTGTGATAAAATTTCTTGTTCCATAAGATTCTTTCTAATGATGGTTTCGTTGCTTTTCATTATAGGTCATATGGGACTTTTTTTCTACAACAAAATAGGCTCCATAATCCCTGCGGTGGATTTACCCACTACAGAAATTATAGAGCTGATTTTTTGACGGAAGTACTCTTGTCCCAGACTCATAAATATGTTGTCTTATATCATTAATAGGCATAAGAAGATTTTATCTCATTATAAAACTGCATTCCTTTATCAATGTATTGAGTATCGCCGACCTTTTTTATACGCAAATCGTTTTCAACATATTCAAAAATGGTAACACTATTATTAGGAATCTTCATTACTTCCTCAATACTTCTATCTATATAAGCGACAAGACTTGCTATAACCATACTATGTGAAACAACTAAAATCTTTCCTTTTTCATTTGTTCTGGCTATATCATATATTGCCGGAATAAATCTCTCAAACACATCATTCCAATTTTCCCCATTAGGTGTTCCGGGATGTTTCTTGAAATTCAGAGAATATGGATATTTTGTTAAGTGTTCACTAATAAAATCACCTTCTCCATCACCAGTATTTATTTCCCTCAACCTTTTATCCAAACGCAAATCTGTATCTTTATCAAGAGCATTGATCAGTATATTAGATGTGTCTATACATCTTGTTAAATCGCTTGAATAAGCCTTTTCAAAAACAATATTATGTTCTTTCAATCCTTTTGCCAAGCACAATGTGGTTATTATTCCGTCATGGGTAAGAGGTGAGTCTGACCAGCCTTGAACAAGATTTTTTCTATTAAATATCGTTTCTCCATGCCTAACCAACCATAATTCTATTACATTTTTACTCATATCAACGTCCTCACAAAAATTATGTATCTATATGAGATTTAGCTACATCTATAAATTCTTCAATTCTGTTACTTGTTAACAAAGGTAATAGACCTTTGATTATGTTTATATCAAAATTCCACCAAGAAATCTTTAAAAGTTCCTCAATGTGTTCATCAGTGAATCTTTTTTTAATCAACCTAGCGGGAACTCCTCCCACAATTGTATAAGGTTCAACATTCCTTGTTACAACTGATCTTGCTGCTATTATTGCACCATCACCTATTTTTATTCCCGGCATAATCATAGCCTCTGTTCCAATCCAAACATCATTCCCAACCACAGTATTTCCTTTGGGATAATATCCATCATTTAAATCTTCATCAGGAAACATACTGGAAAATGGATACGCAGACACCCATTCGCTTCTATGGTTCTCAGAACCTCCTAAATTAAAGTTAACCCCTGTTGCTATGGAACAAAACTTACCAATAATCAATTTATCTCTATCTTGCTCCTCTCTCAAATATCGTACACACTGTTCCTCAAATGAGCCTAAATTATATGCTCCTGCATAGTATGTAAATTCTCCAACTTTTATAAAATCACTATTTGCAGTTTCATTTGGAAATTCTATGTTTTTCCACTTATCGAGTTTTCCCATCTAATTTCACCTCTATCTAATAGTAATTGTAAGAAAAGTATAACTATCAACTTGCTTATTCCCTATTCAATTTTGTCCTTTACCTCTTCAATAAATGTAAGTAAATGTTCCTTAGAAAGGTTTAGCATATTTACAAGTGTAGTCCCTATGATAAATCCATCAAATTTCTGTTTCAGTATCTTAGTAGCTTTTTCAACAGTATTGATTCCAAATCCACCAAAAATATGTGGATTCCCATATTTTTCTTTTAAATCCATTAAAAAATCATACTGTCCGTCTTCTATACAGTTTATATCTCCTCCTGTAAAACCGTCAAGCAACTGATAATATATCACAGATGACTCTAAGAATTCCGATTGCTTATCTTCAGACTTATTCTGTATAAATCTGACACAATCGACATTATATGCTTTTAGTATATTTCTCAATTCAATATACTGCTCCAAACTAATATCTGGAATAACAAATCCATCTACAACTCCAGACTCTGCCAATTCAATGTAATTCTCTGTTGTAATCAGATCTTCAGCATACCCCATAATCCAAATTGGAATTGTTACACTTTCTCTTATTCTTTTCCAGTAGTCAATGTCTTTAACAGCGTCATAATCTACATCTTTGTACGCATTTTTTATAACCTGACCGTCTGCATAGGGATTCTGGGGTGGATAACCAACCTCTATTACCTCAAGTCCTGAATGTTCACAATCTCTTATGATTTCCAAAAACGATTCACAATTAGGATAGCCTGCCGGCAAAAAAACCACAAATCTCATTTGTCCTTCTTTAATGGCCTTTAAATGTCTTTCTGAATAAATTTCTTTCATATGCTGCCTCCTTTCATATTCTTATAACAAAGAAAGTGGCATCCGAAAGTTCATTTTTATATAACACAAGTTATTTACTAACTCTCCCTGACACCACTTAACATAGTTGATATAAATCGAGTAAAAGAATGCTGTTTTTCTCATATGATAAGTATAATTCTTTAAATGTTACTCATCTAAAATAAATACTATCTCCAATATTCATCTTCCAATTCCTGATTTTTGGCAAAAGTCCAAACTTCTTGAATTTTCCCATTCTCAATTTTAAATATATCTACTCCCTCCATATTCAGTTTATTGCCCTCTGATTTTTCTGCCACTGAAACAACACTGGCAGCGACAAAACAATCGTTGCTAGCATACCAGTTTGTAACAACTCTAAATGTTCCGTTACTTTTTCTTCCAAATTCAGCTAAGCGTTCTTCCAATTCTTTTTTTCCTTTGACCACTCCAGAAAGTGGACTATTTCCGCCCATATGCCAAACAATGTCATCTGATATTGTTTCAAATGTTGTTTTGAAATCACCTTTCAATAGTGAATCTGCATAAAGTTCAAAAACGCTGATTATTTCATTTTTCATTTTATACCTCCAATTGTTATTGAATATTTATTTCATAATATATTATATACCATAGGTATTGACTTGAGAAGTACGAACATTTATAATACTAAGTAACAAAACGAATACTATTGGAGAAATACGAATGGAAAATAACTATGGAAAATAACTATGGAAAATGTCCGTATATTACAACACAAAAAGCATTGCAAGGCAAATGGGCTATTGTTATACTGTATCGACTGAGTTCGGGGAAAAAGCGGTTTAATGAATTGGAGAGATCTATTCCTGATGTAACAAGAACTGTCCTTACCAGACAATTACGACAACTAGAACATGATAAACTTATTACCAGAAAAGTTTATGCAGAAGTTCCTCCTAAAGTTGAGTACAGCTTGACAGATATTGGACACCGATTTAAAGAAGTGCTAAAAGAGATTGAAAGTTTCGGTATAGAGTATATGAAAGTTTTGGATGAAACACATGCTAACGAATAATCCTGTAGTCCAAAAATATATTGGTGCCAAGAAAAACAAAGTCTTTTATGAAAAAAAATAAATCACAGATCATTGCCTATGAAACAGCTATGAAAGGGATTAAAAATTCCAAACATTAAGTATTAAAAACTTGCCCGATAAATATATGGTCTTAGAACAGAAAAAACAACACTTATGAAAGAATACTCTGCTCAAAACTTATGCTTCACAAGCTGCGACAAGTAAAGAAAAATACAGCCCAATTTGTAAAATTAAGCTAGACAGAAAAAGCCATCTATGTTAGGCTCAGATAAACTACCACATTTGTCTGAAAGGAACTAACATAAATGACCTATACTCATCTTACCACAAATGAACTCGTCATGATAGAGGCATACTACCAAGAAGGCATTAAAATTACAGATATTATGAAATCACTGGGAAGGTCAAAACAGACCATCTACAATGTAATCAACTTTCTCAAAGAAGGACACTCTGCTTATGACTACTATAAACGCTATAAAGCCAATAAGAAACATTGTGGTCGTAAGAAACTAGTCTTACGCAATCAGAAAAAGAATTTATTCAAACTCATTTAGTTCTAAGCTTGAGTCTGGATGTCATAAAAGGGGCTTATCCAGATAGGATTTCCTGTTCTATGAGAACTCTCTAACGGCTTACTAAGGCGACACGGACTGCCGAAACAGATGGATTTTAATGTGATATCTCAAAATTTTTTATCAGCTATAGCTGATAAAAGAAATAGAATTCCTAGAAAATCTTTGAACTATCAAACACCCTACCAAGTTTTCCTGAGTTACTTGACAAAGTCTAACTTAATTTGACAATTTAGAATTAAAAAAGGAATAAAGGAACCCAAAAAGAAAAGTAAACGTGTAGTGGATTATGCCTATCAATAACAAAAGAAAAAGAGAACATTGAAAAATCAATACGAAGTAATCAAAGAACTCTAAAGAGATTTATAACTGTATTTAAGTATTTAAACACAGAAGAAAATTAGATTTCAGTCAATATGATAGAGGGTTTACACTATGGTGTGTCTGGAACAGCAAGCAACTAACAGATATAGAAGTTAGCAGAAAAGTCAAATTTGCCTTCTATGACCTACAAAATAAAAAGGATTGATTATGATGGCAAATAGTTTTCTCAGCGTCCTGCAAGAAGCGTTAGAAAGTCTCTGGCTTTGTCACAAGATGAAGAAATTAAAAATCATGGTTTGCTAGCGTGAACACCGAAAATTCTAGCCACAATCTCCAAGAATCTGCTTGGATGGTTAAATCCAACAAAGTTTAAAGAAAAATCAAAATACATTTTTATTATAATTCAGGTAACTAAAACCAGTCTATCAATAGCTATAATCCCGACTGAGTCTGATCAGCCAGGATCTATTTTATTGGCAAAAATCTTTGGACAGATAGATTATCTATCCAGACGAGTAACTGTAAATTTGATATGTGAATAATCTTTTTCAAGATTTTTATCAGCTAAAAAGGCCGTTGCATCTTTTTTAATTTGCAATAGGTTAATATTCTGGGCCTGAGCAGCGTAAACACAGCCACAATAACATTGGCGGTAAATATCATACTCTTCACACATCTCTACAGAGCGTTTGTATCCTTGATTTTTCTTGAAATCACTGGGCAGATAATGAGTAGTGTAAATCTTTTGCACTTCAATTCCAATACTATTGATGGTTTGGGAATTTTTGTGTGGGCTAATGGTCAAGGCACTACCAAAATAGTCAAAACCTAGGTCAACAGCCATTTGTGCGGTTTTATCCAAGCGATAGTCAAAACAAACCTTGCAACGGTCGCCACCTTCTGGCTCCTCTTCCAATCCTCGAACCAATTTGCGGTATTCACTAGGCTCGTAAGGAGCCTCAATGTACTGCACATGATTTCCTGTTTTTTCATTGAAATCGCTGACAAACTTCTGCGTCACATAAGCCCGTTTGTGATATTCTGCCTTTGGATGGATGTTAGAGTTGGCAAAGTAAATCGTCACATCAGCATACTGAGTCAGATACTCTAGCGTATAGGTACTGCACGGCGCACAACAGACGTGCATTAAAATTTTAGGCCGAGTGTTGTCTGCTTGCCAGACCTTAACCATCTGTTGCATCACGCGGTCATAGTTAATTCTCTGGTTAGGATTCATCCTACTCAAAATTTCTTCTACATTAATCATAAATCTCTCCTCGGGAAACTGGACTTGACGTTCGCTACAAATCCATGCACTCTATTTTATCATAGAAGAATGTTTCAGACAATCCATTGAACGATCCAAGGGACAGCCCAAAAAATATTCGGCTATGTTGACTATTGCACTTGAATTGTCAAATTAAGTGCACAATTTTGCCATAAAATACTTCATAAGGAGTTTTCCAGTTGAGACACTTTCGTGGTCTATTATTTAGTTTATCCTCCCACAGCTGAATAGTGTGCTCGTCAATGAATGTTAAGTCGCTCCCTTTGGGAAAATATTCTCGTAGTAATCCATTGGTATTCTCATTTGTTCCCCGTTGCCAAGGCGCATGAGGATCTGGGAAATAGACTTCTACCTTTAATTTGTCAGTCAAGTCTTGATGATTCGTGAATTCTTTTCCTCTATCGGGAGTGACGGTTTCTTTCGGCAAGGGCTCCAACATTTGTACCATAGCCTCTATGACCAGTTTGCTTTTCTTGACCGCTGCCTTCTTGATTTTAAGAAAACGAGAATAGCGATCCGTTAGAGTAACTAAGCAAGCTTTCCCGATTTGACCGGCAACCGTATCTGCTTCCCAATCACCGATCCTAGTTCGCTTGTTTGCTTCTTCGGGTCTTTCGTGAATGGTATGAGAAATAGGAATTTTCCCTCTGTTTTTAACATGACCTTTCGTATGACGTGTTTTCCCACGATGACGGAGTTTGCGAATCACACCACGAGCGCCATGTGACAGCTTGTCGTCAAAGTGACCGCGATAGATGGCTCTATAAATCGTTTGATAACTAATAACAGATTTCCCATATTCTAGGCATAACCGGCCTTCTATTTCTTCAGGAGACCATTGGCAATTGAGAAAAAGGTGCTTGACGGTATTGCTTAAATGATGATCTATATCAAGCTTTCTCTTTCGCCCACAATGTGATTTTGCGAGTTTATAAGCTGCTTGTGCTTTGTTGAGAGAGTAGCTGTTTTCTTCCGTATGTCGCTTCCATTCCCGACTAATGCTGGAAGGATGACGATGAAGTAATTTTCCGATTTGAGAAAAATTTAGTCCTTTTGTACGGTAAATCAGAATACTTTCGCGCTCATCTATGGTAAAATGGTGATAGCTCATAAGATTTCCTTTCGTAACTAGTTCGTTCAACTCTATTTTACTAGAAAATCTTATGAGTTTTTATTGTGCACTTATATTGTATATTCAAGCATAAAAAGTTCCCGCCTAGATTTACCGTACTGAGGATTCTCAGACACCATTATTCTAATAACGTCTAGATAAGATAAAGCGCAAAATATAATAAAGGAGCAGAACCAGGCTAAGTGTCAGAGTCAAAAACTGACTGAGAGGCAGAGTGAAGGGAAAAATCATGGACAGGACAGTCAAGCAGGCACCGAGAAGCAAGAGAATATTGAAAAGCAGAGTTCGGGCCTTTTCATCAATCATCTGATTACGCTCATCCGTCACCTGAATATACAGCCGCTCGAAACGGTCCTTCTGCCCCAGAGCAGCATTGTAGCGAATGGTCATCCCAGACAGTCCCAAGAGCAGTCCAACCAAAATACCTTCCTGCAAATCATCCAGAGAGTGAAGATGACTGTAAGCCAGACCCAGTAACAAAACCAAGCTAAGTATGCGCCCCATGAGGATTTTTCTTCGCAGTTTTTTGCGAAATTCTTCTTTGCTTAGAGTCTTCATATCCGCCTCCTATTTTTCATATGCTTGAAAAATTTTTAAAATAATCAGAATACCAACAAGACCAATGATTGGAATTAGTTCTTTGGGAAACGTCGGAAAGAGCAGCTGGAAGCCAAAGAGTAAAGCCACCACACCAATTGCTAGCAGCCATTTGATAAGATAAATCATTTTCATGATTGTTCCTCCTCAAATAAAAAAACCTCTTCGATTGCCAGATCAAAAAAGCGGGCAATTCTGTGAGCTAAGAGCAAGGATGCATTATAGCGACTCTTTTCTAAGGAGATCACTGTCTGCCTAGTCACTCCCAATTGAGCCGCCAATTCTTCCTGGCTGAGTTTTTTTCTTTTACGTAGTTCCTGAATGCGGTTGTTCATCGTCTCTCCTTTGTAAAACACCCTTCACCCTTTAAATATAGTATAGTCTCCTTTACATCTTTTGTCAAGAAGAAAGCGGCAAAAAAGAGGCTGGGACAAAAGTCCTAGCCTCTCAATTGTCTTTGGATTGTCGAGCAAGACGCAGTGGTTGAGTGGGCTCTACTACGCTGATTTCATCAGCTTTTACAGCCCTACTCAACTGTTCTGAGGTGGGACGACGAAATCGAATTCTAACGAATTACCGATTTCTTATACGAAAACTCAAAAGAGCGCAAAAAGACTCCCCTTGTGATATAATGAAAGTGAAAAAATTGTATTAGGCTACTGGCTCGT
>NZ_JBZYCU010000014.1:0-65554 GCF_058933875.1 Streptococcus sp. STC1396
AGACTTAATACTTTCACCATTTTGCCGTAACTCATAGATTTTGACTTTGTCTTCATAACTTAATTTCATAAAAATAACACCCCAAATGTTAGATTTTTTCTGTCTAACTTTTGGGGTGCGGTTCAAACCTTGATGAGCATATTGAAACAGTAGATTTAATATCAAATAAAATAATGGAAATAATTGATTTTCCATATGATGAAAAGAGAACATTGAATCTTGCTTCGGTATTTTCAGAGATGTCTTTAAAGTATTCGGATAATAAATACAAGGTGTTGAGAAACAAATGAAAAGTATCAAACGTAATAGGTTTTGGATTATATATTTAATCATAGCAGTTTTTATCGGTCTACTTAGTGTTCCTTTATCTAAAAACTTTACTAAAATATCCAAAGGATACGTATTTATCTAAAAAGGTAGTGAAAAAGGTAGTGATTCGATTGATTTATATTGCGATGTACTGAATTCAAGAAAAATAAAAAACGCTTGAAATCAGCGTTTTCCTTCTGTATTGATTCGTAGTGAACCCTTACTTAACCTCTGTAAAGAAGATGTAGTCTTAGATAGATATAGAGATACTTAAAAATGTTGATTTTAGAGGTTTTATATTCGATAGGAAGCGAGTGATATGTAGAGAATAATAGCTTATATGACATTTAATCAGTTATTTTTCAGTTATGTGTTGACTTCTAAAAACAAAAGTGTTAAAATGTCTATATAACAAAGACAGGAGGAAGAATATGAATAGAACCTACATGAATATTAGACTGGCTTATGAAACAAAATATTGGTTAGAGTGTATACAGGCAGAGGTACAGAAAGACTTAGATTCATCGATTGAAGAAGAGGATATGGAAGAAATTGAGCGTCTAATCATGGAAAAGTTAGAACAAAAGAATGCACTTTTGGGAGCCGTTTCTATTACCACATTTTTCAAAGTATCTTCTTCAAGTGTGATTGAAAAAGCGTTTCAAGAGACCAAGAATTATACTCAATCCGAGTGGATTGATTTGGCACGTCAAATGAAAGTAACGACAGTAAAGCAGGATATGGAGATAGGCACGCTAACTCCAAGATTGTACTTAAAAAATAATATTATTTCTGAGTTAGAGAAATACCAGACTCTCTTTAAAAGTGATGATATGGTACGACAAGTAAGAATGAGTTATGTTATTAAGTTACTAGTATTTGCTTATTATAAAAAACTATTTCTATAGTATTTTATACAGGTCTTTGAAGTTTGGAGACCTATATAAATAGTATAAATGTCTATGTTATGCAGACGTATTTTACAAATAAGGAGGGAAGAAAAATGAGAGCAAGAGCTTCACCTACTCAAAATTAAAGTCGTATAGTACATAGCAAACTTCTATTTCAAATTAATTATAATTATAACGAGGTATAAACATGTTTAAAAATCTAATTGATTTCATTGAAACAGCAACACCAGAGCAAATAAAATGTATGCTTAGAAAGGCAAATGCTCTTGAAGGAGATGTAACTCTATTGAGTATGAGTTCGGTTAATATAGTAAGAATAAAGAATGCACTTTTAGGAAATACTTCTCTTGAACTTAAAAAAGTTAGAATTGATGTCATTAAGAAATTGGCATACGCTTCTAACCGTAATCACTATGCGGACGGAGCAACAATGATGGATGATATTTCTGCAGGAAAGACTCACAGACATGCGAAGTCTTACGTATGATTTTTTTAAAGGGGAGAGTACCTTCCCCTTGATTTTAGATAAAATACAATGAGAAAGGAATTTTAATTTATGGTCAAGTTGTATAAAGTACTATTTATTATCTATTTTATTATTTCCGCAGGGTTAATGTGTTACATTGAAGTCCTGCTAAAAAGCTATAACCCAGTTCTGAATGCTTTAATGAATGTCATGGTTTCGGGTGGTATCATCTTTTGGCTCACATATTTCTTAAATATAAAAGATGATAATCAGGCGAAGAAGGAAGAGGTAACAAAATGAGTGATAATTTTAAAACATATGTATTCCTTCTAATATTTGTAATATTAGCTAGCATAGGAGTTTTTATACTCCCTCAAGGGCGTTTTCTTTCAAATGCTTCCCTTTTTATTGGGTGTATTTCAATGCTTATTTCTACCTACTATTTCACAAAAATCAAGCTCATAGGAATCTATGATTTGCTAAAAGAGTTTATAGATAAAATAAAGGGTGTCTAAATGTTTAAAATAAGGCAAACAGCAGATCTCACAAAAAGCTCCTTTTTATCGAGTGTAAGATTAAGACGTTTTCATTGGGCATTATTATTTAGCCTTGGTATCGCTTCGATTTTTGTTGTAACAAATACTAGGTTTCCTGATTTTATAAAAACTTTGCTTATTGTGCTAACTGGAATTGTAATTTATAAATTCCATTTAAAGTTAAAATCACTAAGATATAATCTTGAAAATTATTTGCTAATTCGCGAGAGATTGTTGTGGGTTTTGTATACCAATCGAATTTACACTACTGCTAAGAATAGCACGGGTTATGAGAAAATTATTAGGTCTGCTGTCTTAGAATATACCCTCGATGAAAAAGAAGGTCATATTTTGGTCAAAGCCCTTATCACAGGGGACGAGTTCTCCAAAAAAGCCCAGTTGCTTGATGATGTAATTGCAGGGGCACTAGACCTAGAGCTGGAAGAAAAAATTATTCGCCCTAGTTTTGTAGAGTATCACTTTTACTACAAAAAACCAGAAAGGCTAATTCTACAATCTCACAACCAAAAAGAAGAGATAGATAACCCTTATATAGAGCTAGGATATGGCATAACCTATAATCCTGAAAAAGTGCCACATATACTCGTAGCAGGAGGTACAGGTTCGGGGAAATCGGTTTTTATCTCGTCCTTAATTTTAGAATTTCTCAAACGGCAATCAACTATTTATATAGCAGACCCTAAAAATTCTGACCTAGGTAGCTTGTCACATTACTTTGGAGAAAAATATGTAGCAACCACACCTAACAACATCGCTCGCATTGTACGTTTAGTAGTCGAAGAAATGCTAGAAAGATATCAATATATGCGTGATAATTTTCTATATGCCTCAAACTTTTCAGACCATGGCTTTAAACCTGTCTGGCTGATTTTTGATGAAATGGGTGCTTTTCAAGCGTCGAGAACAGATAAAAAATCAAAAGAAGTCATCGCTGAAGTCATGGACGGCATCAAGCAAATCATTCTACTAGGGCGACAAGCTGGAGTATTTATTCTTATCTCTGCCCAGCAAATGCGTTCAGAGACGTTAAATACTGATTTGAGAGATAATCTCGGCTTGAGGATTGCCCTAGGAGCAAATTCAAGCGAAGGTTATCGCATGGTATTTGGTTCGGCTATCCCAGATAAGTTAAAACCTGTTGAAGAAAAAGGAGCAGGCTATCTCTATATGCAAGGTTCAGGTAAGGAAATCGCACAATATTGGGAAAGTCCTTACCTCAATCCAACTAAATTTGATTTTATCAAAGAACTACAACTTTATTTAACGGAGGAAACGAATCAAATGTCCTAAAAATTTGAGGTGAAAAGATGAGGTCTTTCGGACTAGCGAAATAGGGACGATTGCCCAGGGGCAGAATCGAGCGGAGCGTTCCTCTTTTCGCTAGGGAGAAAGAGCCTACCGACTGCTTTGCAGGAGGTCAGAAAAATACCCCCAGTACTAATAGGGGGCACACACCTACATGAAATGGTGGCTAAACCCTTGATACGTAAGGGGTTGGTCGTTGTCGGTTGTACTTGTTTTCCTTAAACCTTTGTGGGAGTGAGGTTCAGAGTGATTTTCGTGTAGGATATGATTTTTTGAATAGAAAAAGGAGTTATATTATGACTTATAACATGACAGACACAACCCTTAAGATTGGAACTCTTGATTTGGATATGTCACAATTTGATATTCCGAAAAAAGTAGTTATACTATCTGCTAAAGTTAATAACAGGTATAACGATGTTAATGGCGAGAAAATCAAGACTGAAGAAGTAACTAAAATTGCTTGTACTGCACTTGATGCCGATAAGGTTAAAGTGCTAACTGAAATGGGAATTTCTACTGATGATTTGAAAGCTATCAATCTAGAAATTGTAGGTAATGTAGATAAGGTCGCTACACTTGCTCAAAATGAATCACTTTTGAATGTTCCGATTGAGTTAGTTAAGCCGAAAGTTCGTTTAGCTTGGAACATGGCACGAAGTAACTGGGCTGGTGTTAAATTAGTATGTGAGGACATTAAAATTCTAGGAGCATAACCCTATGAATACAGTCAGAATTGATTATTTCGCAGTAACCGTTAAAAATATTCCTCCAGAAAGTGTTTTGACTGATATTCTTTTAATTCCTTTAGAAGATTTCACATTAAATAATTGGGGAATAAATAAGTATCAGCGACATTATGCCTGCTCAGAGATAAAAGTATATTTCAATGAAGATAGGCTTTCTATGGGTGTATTTATCGAATTAAAAGGGCAAGGTTGTCGTCAATATGAAGAATTTTTGAAAGGTAACGAAAACAATTGGATTGCTTTAATAAGTCGTTTATATTATCATAATGCCAACTTTACTAGACTAGATATTGCCCACGATATATTTGACGGTAGTTTAGATGTTCAACGAATATATGACTATTGCAAGAAAGGATTATGTATCTCGAAAGCAAAACATTTTGAGTATCATGAAAAAGCGGTCTTAGAAAATGGGGAGCGAGTAGGGGAGACAGTTGCCATAGGTTCAAGAGGGAATCAGCAATGGTGTATCTATAATAAACTTATGGAGCAACTAAGCAAGCAAGAGCTCGTAGAATGCCAATATTGGGTTCGTGCGGAACTTAGATGTTGGCAGGAAAAAGCCAATATTATTGCGAAGCAGTTGTTTCTAAAGCGTCCTTTATCATCTATCTATTTTGAGGCTATAAATGGTCATTATCGTTTTGTTCGTCCTAACGAAACAGATAGCAACCGTTGGAGAAGAAAAAAGGTCAAGTGGTGGTTAGATTATCTCAAGACTGAAAATCAGACGGTTTTGAGTGTTGTAAGGACTAAACCCACGCTACGGAAGTCAGAGGCTTGGACAGAGAAACAGGTAGCCAAAACATTGGCAAAAGTCTATATAGCAAAGTATCAAGCCTATGATGTCGAGGAAGCTGAATCCTATATTCAAGGACTACTAAAAGAAGGTTTATCAAAGCTGACCTGTAATGATGAAAAGGATATAGAGCAGTATATTCGAGAACAGACTAGTTCCCCATTATGGGGAGAAAAAAGAACGACTTGAAAACAAGTCGCCTCTAAAAATTAACTAACTAGATTATAACAGAAGAAAGGAAAGTATTCAATGATAGAGATAAAGACAAAGTCAGATTATGATTTGACTAAAAATTGGTATCGGAAAAAAGAGTTCTTAGATGAACTTTGGAAGGGCATGAAACTACCAACTTTGGATCACTACATTCGCCAAATGAGAAACAGTCCATATTCTTTTGGAATTTGTGGAACACACGGAAATGTCTTTATTCATGCAGAAGTATTTAAAGATTGGTTTGATTATAAGATTTTTCATGAAAATGAGGCAGTAATAGCTTAGTATAAGGGGGTAAAAATGAAAGTAGGTAAGACTACTCGAGTTTTAACTGTTTATCAATGGAAACCAGACCCGTTTAAAAAAGGTAATGTGCTTGTTAAATTTGCAATGAGATATACTCACCCTTTGATAACCAAAAGTCGTTATAAGTATCTTACAGGGGGAGAAAATAAAGGGTGGTATACGACTAAGGCAACACCAACAGGAAAAGACAGTAAGGGACAAGAGAAGTTACTTATTTCCGATATAAAAAATAGTCAGCTGATTACAAAAGTTTCAAAATTATTAAATGAAATGATTGATGAAACCATATTAGATTTGACTGGAGAGAAACCAAAGGAATTAGAGCCTAGTAAAACTTTATGCCTCAAAGATATAGCTAGACCGTATGATGAAAATAACGAATTATACGGTTTAGCTTTTAGGTGGTGGGTCAATCGTGTTAAGCCAGCCAAGAATACTCTAAAGACTAGAGTTAGTGTGTATAATCAGCATATCTCCCCATATTTCAATGAAAATATGAGCCTTAAACAGTTCTGTATGGAACAGGAAAAAATGCAAGCTATCATTAATAATACAAGTGAGGGAACTTCAAAGAATATTCATATCTATCTTAAGATGATATTTGATTGGGCGGTAGAACAGGGAGAATTGACAGCGTTGCAACACCCTATTCTGAATAAGAGGGTTAAACGTAAGACGCTGACAAGTGCAGAGGAGCAGGCGAAACTTAGGGAAGATATAGCTGAAAAATATCTTGAAGTTGACGAGGCTAACCAAGTGTTTAAGATTATTGAAAACTGGACTAAGCGACATAATAATGAATTAGTTGCTGATGTACTCAGAATTATCTACTTGACAGGTATGAGACCGAGTGAGGCATTAGGTTTGAATGAAGATGTTCTAGATTTCAAGAATAAACTCATTAAGGTTCATTGGCAGAGGGCAAGCCATAATAAGACTGACAAAGAAATGGCAGAGGAAGGTTTACGTGATGAGAAGGAACGATATAGAGCAATTCTAAAGACTAAAGAAAGTGTTAGAACTATCCCAATGTCACCAAAAGTAGAACAAATCTTACTGAAGTATATTGAACGAAATAAGTTTCAAGCAGAATTCAATCCAACTTATAAAGATATGGGCTATATATTTACTAGAATCTACGTTAAAGGCAAGAATCAACAAGGTAGCCCCATGTACCATACAGAAATTTCAATGTTCTTAAGAGGTGGAGCTAGCCAGTCGGCAAAGTATAATAAGAAAAGCGGAAAACCTTATAAAGATATTGATGACTTAGTAGATTTTGGTAGACCTATTCATATAGTTCCTCACATGTTTCGACATAGCTTTGTTTCAGTCATGGCTGATAAGAATGTAAGCCTAAACGTTATTCGAGAGTTTGTAGGACATTCAGAAGATAGTAGAGAGATAGAAAAAATCTATCTTCATGTCATGCAAAAAGGAAAACATAAGATTGAACAAGCCATGATAGATTTAGCTAAAATCATAAAATGAGTAATAGTTGTGGTTATTGATTCGGTTTCATTCAAAAAATGATATGATAGTGATATAAAGTATCAATTAGGTGTAGGTATGATAAATAGACAAGCTAAGAAGTTTTTTGATTATTATTTAAAAATAGTTGCAACAGAAGAATATCAATCTTATTATCAAAGACATGAGCAGGAAGGATTAGAATTTCATAAAAAGTACATTGAAGAAAAACGTCCCGAATGGAGGACACGGACAGACTATTTTGATGAATTCTCAATTGGCGAGTTTATTATTTTAGATACACTTTCAAATGAGGGTGTTAATAAATTAACGAAGCGTTTATATTCGTTGCCAAAGTCGAAATTTAAAGTGAAAAATTATTATAAAAAACCTACTATATTTAAAAAATACGACTATGTCCATTTAGAATATTTAAGGCATTGAGTCGGAATTTTTGCTGAAATTGAGATAATTGGAGATAAATTTTTCAGCAGTATTGAAATAAGTTGGGCGACGGTAAATAATTATTATGCTATTTTTCAATATAGATTTCATTTCAAACAAGTATTGACAGAGTCTAATCTTCAATTATTTATTTCTGATAATATCAAAAACTTGAGTAAAAAAGATTACATTAATTGGTATATTCTGGATGATGAGGACGATAAGCTTAATTATCTAGCTATTGATCAGATGACAAATGAACTTCCTTCTTTGATATGTCAACATTACATAACTACGTTTTTATATAGCGAAAATGGGAAAATGAACAAATTAATTAATCTAACAGTTGCTTTTCGAAAAGACAAAGTTGATATAGATAAAATATACTTCGGGGATATTAGTTATAGTCTATATAATAAAAAAGGCAATTACTATATTTCAAATAGTTTTAATGATAGTGATTATGTTCTATACTCAGGAAATAATTTCATTCCTAGATTTAGTATTTTAGGGTCTATATCGCAATATGGGAACGAGCTCTATTACTTATTATTTGGAGAGCGAGAGCTTCACATTTTTGAAAGAGATTTTTCGAAATATGTATCAGGAAGAAAGAACATAATGTTTAATAAGAATTTTTTAAACCTTTTGAAAAAGATACAAAGCCTATCGGAGTCAGAAAACAGAATAGATATTTCTAATTTTAAAAAAGACTTTGAAGATTCTTGGACTATATTTGTATCAAATGACGAAGTTCAGCTAGAAAATTTATTTCATAAAAATTTGTCATATTATCGAAATGTAATTAAAGAAAATTATTCCTATTTGAATATGCTTACAGAGATAAATTACACAAAGACAAATACCATAAGTTCTATCGTTGCTACGATAGTCTCCATCATTGCTACCATTATATCTGTTATTGCACTCCTAAAGTGATATAATCAGTTAAAATTCAGTTATTTTGCTAAAATCAAAAGAAAAAAGCCTTTGAAACGTTGATTTCATAGGCTTTTCTTTATCTCAATTATTTAACCTCTGTAAACACGACGTGTTTGCGAAGTTTTGGTGAGTATTTCTTCAATTGAAGACGGTCTGGAGTGTTACGCTTGTTTTTAGAAGTAAGGTACAAGCGTTCACCAGATGCTTTGTGCTCAAGTGTGATATTTACGCGCATGATATCTCCCTTCTATTATTCAGCTGCAGCAGCTTTAGCGATCTTACGTCCTTTGTAGTATCCTTTGAGGGATACACGGTGAGAACGTGAGTAATCTCCAGTAGTTTCGTCAAAGTTTACAGATGGAGCTGTTACTTTGTAGTGTGTACGACGTTTGTTTTTCTTCGCTTTTGAGGTGCGACGTGCAGGTACTGCCATTTTAGTTTCTCCTTTTAGAATGTAATTCGATGCAATCTCATGATTTTCATCAACTTTAACAGTATATCAAATCTTTTTTGTAAAGTAAAGTTACTTGACAGATTTTTTTGATTTTCTTTTTGGGAATGGCAGAGCTAGTTGCTAAAGGGTTGTTGCTTGGCAGATGAGGCTGGCACACGGGTTCTTGTTTTTCAAAAATTCTGAAAATTTAAAAATTTTCCTCTGTAAAAGTGGGTGAAAGTGTGCTATAATAAGGGTTACAAGAAATAGAGCAAGGAAAGGGAAAGACATGACAGATAAGGTAGATACACGCCACAGAAGCAAGATTTATGACAGTATGGTCAAATCTCCCAACCGTGCCATGCTGCGGGCGACGGGGATGACGGATAAGGACTTTGAGACTCCGATTGTCGGGGTGATTTCGACTTGGGCGGAAAATACACCTTGTAACATTCACCTGCATGACTTTGGTAAGTTGGCCAAGGAAGGAGTGAAGGAACAAGGTGCTTGGCCGGTTCAGTTCGGTACGATTACAGTATCGGACGGGATTGCCATGGGAACGCCTGGTATGCGTTTTTCACTAACATCTCGTGACATCATCGCAGACTCTATCGAAGCTGCCATGGGCGGACACAATGTGGATGCCTTCGTCGCTATCGGGGGCTGTGATAAGAATATGCCAGGTTCCATGATTGCTATCGCCAACATGGATATTCCAGCTATTTTCGCTTATGGAGGAACCATTGCACCGGGAAATCTTGACGGGAAAGACATTGATTTGGTTTCTGTCTTTGAAGGTATCGGGAAGTGGAACCATGGCGATTTGACTGCTGAGGAAGTACGCCGTATCGAGTGTAACGCCTGCCCTGGCCCTGGTGGCTGTGGCGGTATGTACACGGCTAATACTATGGCAACAGCTATTGAAGTTCTAGGTATGAGCTTGCCTGGCTCTTCTTCTCACCCAGCAGAATCTCAAGATAAGAGAGACGATATCGTGGAAGCTGGCCGAGCAGTTGTTCGGATGTTGGAAATGGGGCTCAAACCATCTGATATTTTGACCCGCGAAGCCTTTGAAGATGCCATTACAGTGACCATGGCTCTAGGGGGCTCTACCAATGCTACTCTGCACTTGTTAGCCATTGCCCATGCGGCGAATGTGGAGCTGACCTTGGATGATTTCAATGTTATTCAGGAGCGCGTGCCGCATTTGGCGGATCTGAAACCATCTGGTCAGTATGTCTTCCAAGACCTATACAATGTCGGCGGGGTGCCCGCTGTCATGAAATATCTCTTGGCTAACGGCTTCTTGCATGGTGACCGCATTACTTGTACGGGTAAGACCGTGGCTGAAAACTTGGCCGACTTTGCTGACTTAACACCTGGTCAGAAGGTCATCATGCCGCTTGAAAATCCGAAGCGGGCAGATGGACCGTTGATTATCCTGCATGGTAATCTGGCTCCAGACGGCGCTGTTGCCAAGGTTTCTGGTGTTAAGGTGCGTCGCCATGTCGGACCAGCCAAGGTCTTTGACTCAGAAGAGGCTGCTATTGATGCGGTGTTGGCTGATGAAGTAGTAGATGGCGATGTTGTCGTGGTTCGCTATGTTGGACCAAAGGGTGGACCTGGTATGCCGGAAATGCTGTCACTTTCTTCTATTATCGTAGGTAAAGGTCAAGGAGACAAGGTGGCTCTTCTGACAGATGGCCGCTTCTCAGGCGGTACTTACGGTTTGGTTGTTGGGCACATTGCTCCGGAAGCTCAGGATGGCGGGCCGATTGCTTACCTTCGCACTGGCGATATGGTCACGGTTGACCAAGACACCAAGGAAATTTCCATGGCAGTCTCTGATGAAGAGCTCGCGAAACGCAAGGCAGAAACGACTATTCCACCGCTTTACAGCCGCGGAGTGCTGGGCAAATACGCCCATCTGGTATCTTCTGCAGCCAAAGGTGCTGTTACCGACTTTTGGAAACCAGAAGAGACAGGTAAAAAGTAAGCAATACTATATAAGATGACAAAACCGCTCGAAAATGTTTCGGGCGGTTGTTTTTGTTAGGTTTAGAAAGTCGTTTAATGGGATAAATGAGGCTAGAAAACTAGCTAAGCAGAGATAGTCTATCTCGGACTAATCCCCAGCGCAATACGGCCGAAGCGGCTGATACGGGTGATTTTCCAAGCGGGGGACCAAGTGACTTCAACAGAGACGGTTTCGATGCCTTCGATTTTCTTGAGAGACTCGACAATCTCGATAGGAACAGTTTCGGTACAGCCGCAGGCTGTATCAGTAAAAGTCATGACAATCTTGCAGTGACCAGCCTCATCGAGGTTAATTTCATAGATGAGCCCGAGATTGTAGACGTCCAGCTCGACCTCGGGATCGTAGATGGTTTCGAGTTTCTTGATTAATTCCTCTTGGATGGCTGCAGCGCGGTCGTTGATTTTGATATCCTCTCTCATTCTCGGTCCTTCTTCCTATTTTGAATTGGTCTTATTTTCTCATAATTCTGACAATTTTTCAAGAAATTTTTAGTAAATGAAAAGGGATTTAGTCCTTATGGAGGAAAAATCCTCTTTTGGCTCCTCAAAATGATGGACTTATGGTAAAATATAGGTACTAAAGAAGGCGGAGGTCAGAAGATGAAATTACAAAAACCCAAAGGAACACAGGACATTCTTCCTCAGGAATCTGCCAAGTGGCAGTATGTGGAAGACTTTGCCCGCAAGACATTTAGAAAATACAATTACGGCGAAATCCGCACGCCGATTTTTGAGCATTATGAGGTAATTAGTCGCTCGGTCGGAGATACGACAGATATCGTGACCAAGGAAATGTATGACTTTTATGACAAGGGGGATCGTCATATCACGCTGCGTCCGGAAGGGACAGCGCCTGTGGTACGCTCTTATGTAGAGAATAAGCTTTTTGCCCCTGAGGTGCAAAAGCCGGTCAAGGTCTACTATATGGGCTCTATGTTCCGCTATGAGCGGCCTCAGGCTGGTCGTTTGCGGGAGTTTCACCAGATTGGTGCGGAGTGCTTTGGTTCTAATAATCCTGCGACAGATGTAGAGATGATTGCCATGGCTGCCCAATTTTTCAAGGATATCGGTATCACAAATGTTAACTTAGAGCTCAACTCTTTGGGAAATCCTGAGAGCAGAGCTGCTTACCGTCAGGCCTTGATTGATTATCTGACCCCGCTTAAGGCTGGTCTCTCAGCAGACAGCCAACGTCGCTTGGAGGAAAATCCATTGCGCGTGCTGGATTCCAAAGAGCCCGAAGACAAGGTGGCAGTAGAAGGTGCACCGTCAATCCTAGATTATCTGGATGAAGAGAGCAGTGCTTACTTTGCGGCTGTTCGGTCCATGCTGGAGACCTTGCAGATTCCTTATGTCATTAATACCAATATGGTTCGCGGACTGGATTACTACAACCACACGATTTTCGAGTTTACGACAGAGGTGGCTGGTAGCCAACTGACTATCTGTGCTGGTGGCCGTTATGACGGGCTGGTTGCCTACTTTGGCGGTCCGGAAACACCGGCTGTCGGCTTTGGCATGGGCTTGGAACGCTTACTTCTGGTGTTGGATAAGCAGGGAGTGGAGTTGCCGATTGAGGCTGGTTTGGATGTTTATGTCGCTGTTTTAGGGACTGACGCCAATGGCAGTGCTTTGGAGCTGGTACAGGCTCTTCGCGCACAAGGATTTGCAACAGAGCGGGACTACCTAGACCGCAAGCTTAAGGCCCAGTTCAAGTCAGCTGATAGCTTTAATGCTAAAATCCTTATCACACTAGGTGAAAGTGAAGTCGAAAGCAATCAGGTAACTGTGAAAAATAACACAACACGTCAAGAAGTGACAGCTAGCCTGACTCAACTTATAGAAGATTTTCAAATTGTTTTTAAAGAATTAGGGTTTTAAGAGACGCTTATATCTTGGAAAGTAAGCCTTTAAAGCTGAAAATAAACTGATACTAGCATCTTGAACTAAAATCTAGTTTAGATTGGCTTTAATTTTCTGTTTTTCATGAAAAATAGATTTATTTCTAATAAAAAGCTTGAAACTAAACTCATTTATTGGTACAATAATATTATCATTAATAAAAAAAGGAGATTCTCATGGCTTTAATTAAATTGACTCCAGAAGAATTGCGTGCTTCAGCACAACGTTACACAGAAGGTTCAGAAAGTGTGGATCAAGTGCTTACAAGCTTAACTCGTGAACAAGCAGTTATCTCTGAAAACTGGGATGGTTCTGCATTCGATAGTTTTGAACAACAATTCAACGAATTGTCTCCAAAGATTAAAGAATTTGCACAATTGCTTCAAGACATTAATGCTCAGTTGATTAAAGTTGCTGATATCGTTGAACAAACTGACCAAGACATCGCAGCACAAATTCGTTAATTTTTTATAAACGGCTTTAGGAGGGCGAGAGCCTTCCTATTTTTATATCATATAAATATCGAGAATTGAAAATAGAGAAATGGGAAATAAGAGACTTTTAAAGTATATAGGAAATAGTTTGCTGGTTGTTTTTTTGCTCTTTACAGTAATTGTTTTGAATATATCAGTGCAAAAAAACACGACAAGCAGTAATGATACTAAGCTAAAAACCAGTCAACAGACTAAGCTTAATGTAGCTATTGTTAATGAAGACCAGTCTGTGCGCGTGGATAAAAAAGAATATAATCTTGGTGCTAGCTATGTAAAAAATATCGAGCGAGACAATTCACAAAATTGGTTTGTTGTGACACGCGGAGCAGCGGATTCTGGTCTGGAAAAAGGGAAGTATCAGTTGGTTCTGACCATTCCGAGTGACTTTTCTGAAAAGATTCTAGATATCAACAATATCAATGTGGACAAGACAACAGTGACCTACAAGGTCAATGCATCAGGAAATTTGCAGGTTGAAAATGATGCGAATAAGCTAGCAAAGGACATCATTGCTGACCTCAATAGTCAGCTGGTTGATATGTATATGGCTAGTATCCTGAGCAACCTTTATACTGCTCAGCAAAATGTACAAGCCAGCTCTCAAGTGCAAGTAACCAATATTGGTACTTACCGAACTAATCTGCTAGGGACGGCTACTAACTCAAAAAATATCTTTCCAACCCTTTTTAGCATATCTAGTTCTTCTGTGGATGCTAACAATGCTTTGAAGACGACCTTAGAAAGTTATTCACAAGTTTTTGACCATCTAGATAGCTCGCAGTCCACTTATGGCAAGAATTTTGATGGCCTACTCAAGCAGCGGGGGGAAGACAAGATCAGCCATGGAGAGTTTATGAAGCAGTTGATGGAGATGGATGCAAAGTATTTGGATGCAGAGACCCAGGAACTATATAGGACTTTAAAAAATACTCAGGAAAGTCTGACAACTCAGCTAGGCGAAATAGGTCAAGATAATTCTGGTGCTGACAATCTGGGCAACCAAGTCACTGCTTTAGAAGCTGCTTTGACGGCAGAACGAGCTAAACTAGATGCTCACAAGGCAGTTATAGAAACCTTTGTTACCGAGAAGATAAATACGTACTACGGTTTGGAAAAGGGAGACACTCTTACTCTGGAAAAGGTGCTGAACACAGCCAATCTTGAAGAATTGAATGATGCTGAGAGTGTAGTAAAAGATCAATTAGCTATGGCTGTAGCAGCCTTGCCAGCAGAAAATTTCAGCGGTCAGTCATTTTCTGAGTTTGGTATTTCCCGTGTCACTATTCCGAATCTGGATTATAGTACTGTCGGACAGTTCGGTACACCAACTAACGGAACCACTTCTGCTGAATTGGCTGGTTTAGTTAGTCAGGCTACTGTAACTAGCGAATCTGCTGGTCAGACTGGAACAACAGCGCGGGTTTCCTGGGAAGCTCCTGCAGGGGTGACAATTCATTCTGTGTCCTATGATGGTACTAACATCACATCTGGTCAGGAACTTAATCTGAAGACTGGTGGAACTTTTGTGGTACATTACAGTGTGGCCCATGCTTCCTCTAGTACTTCAACAGAAGCTACCGATGCTACCACTAGTACTTCAACAGCTACTACCAATGTTCCCGCTAGTACTTCAACAGAAGCTTTCATTAATATATCTCTTGATGGTATCCAAGCTATCAGTACCCCTATAGATGTTCAGGGAGTGCGGAATGCAGCAGCGGCTTATGCCCAAAAAATACAGGAGATTGCTTCTGCTTATACGCGTGTTCAAAGTTTACTGAAGGTTTACGATTCATTGCAAAATCTGAAAAAAGGCTCTATGAACAAAGTCCTGAGTGATCTTTTAATAGGAGCAATCCAGGATAATTTGTCTACTTATCAAGCTAGTCTTACTCTGGATGAGAATGGTAAGTCAGACGCAAGTGTTCAGAAAAAGATGGATGAATCTATTGGTCAGTTGAGGGAAAAGATTGCAACTGTTAGATCCAATAATGAAACATTGGGACAAATAATTAAGAGTCAAATTAATCTCTATGGCGATTTGAAGACTCGTTTAGCAAATATCTCTACTGCGAAAGGTAATAATGAAGCAGCTTTTGCTAAGACGGATTCTGAGTTGACCTCGCTTAATTCTGAGTATAGTTCTCTGCTGACAGAAACATCTAGCGTGAAGTCTTCCTCTCAGAATAACATTAAAGCAGCTGAGTCTGTAAATCAAATCTTTACTAACCTTAATCGCGAATTGGCTAATGCTCAAAGTAGCACTGAAAAACTATCTCATGATGCGGATTCTTTAATGGCGCAATTTAATGAAGAATTGGCTGCTAATGGAAACTTTGTCGAGTCCTTTGTCAAGGTTCTCAATAATGCCTATGAAAATGGTGTGCCGAATGAAATTCTTCTTAAGTTCTTATCTAGTCCAGTGGCACAAAGTTCTTCTTCTGTCAAGGCAACCGTCAATGTTTACCGTCCCTTCACTTGGATTTTGCTTCTAGAGATTGTTAGTCTATTTACAGCGTATCTCTTTGCGACACAAAATGTTATCCGCAAGGTCAAGGATAAGTTCAAATTGGACAAACTGCATGATACGGATATTATGAATGTCGGCATATTGTCTTTCCTAGCTCTAACTATTGGATTAATTATTGGGATTGTATCTAGTATTCAGCTTCAGGTTGGTCGTGAATATGTGCCATCATGGGTCTTGCTGATGGTTTCGGCTGGTTTCATCTTAATCCAAGGACAGTATCTGTTACTCAAGCATTTCCGTGTTATTGGTATGGGGCTTACCTTCTTTATGATGATTAGCTTTGTCTACCTCTCAAATGCGATTGGCACGACAGCTAGTCTGACAGGGTTCCCAGCCTTTATCAAGGATCTTAATGCTCTGTCAGTCTTGGAAAGTCTGCTTTCAGGCTACTTTGACGGACAGCCTGCCGGCTTCTTTGTCTTCTTTGCGATGTTGATTGTTTTAGTTCTCTTACTTGCAGCCAATATCTTTATTAGAACAAGAAGTCTTCAATATCAAATGACTCAAACTGAAAAAGTATAGAAAAATAAGGATATGAAAAAAATACTTCTCTTACTTCTTACCTTGGGAGCATGTGCAGCAGTCTCGATGGCTGCTGCAGATGACCTGAAGGACAATAGTCTACAGATTGATAACTCCCGACTTGAGAAGGAAGAGGAGTTGAATTTTGGTGTGCAGTCCGAACAAATCAAGGAGCTTTTCAACGAGGCGACTCAAAAGAAACTGCAGGAAATCCAGCATTATCAAGATGAACAGTTGATCACCGAAAGGGACCAGCTGTTTTCTGCTATACAGGGGTCAGTGAAAAAATCGCCTGAAGAACAACTATTTCAACATAATTCTCAAAATTTATCCAAATTCCAGACAAATATGGAAAATGAAGAGACCAGTGACTGGGGTGATTTTCTGCCTGGGATGTTCTATGCAGGTCTCGTTATAGTGATTATTGGAGCAACGGGTGTTGTCAGCTACCGAGTGGCAACAGCAGAGATGGATTAGCTTGGCTTTGGAAGGTTGAGTCTGTATAGTCGTCAGAGGTAGGTCAATAATAATCGGAGAAGGATATATAAAAAAGGAGAAAGGTGAGAGATGGAACAGCATATCAATATTACCCTGCGTTTGCGAGATCGAGATGTGGATATTCGAATTCCCCAGCGGATTGAGGTACGTCGGCTTATTCGGGAAATTGATAGTATTTTTAATCCCGGAACGGAACGGAAAAAGTACCAGCTGCGGATTGTCAATAAAGGCTTGTTGCTGGATGAAGGTAAGTATCTGTCGGATTATCCTATGACGACAGGAGATTTAGTAGAGATAGAGGAGATACCAGGTGACTGAGGAAAGATTTGTCTTTGGCGAACAGCCATTTATCTATGAAAAAAATGAAACAAATTGGCAGCTGAGTCTTAAGCGCTCAGATGTGGCCAGTCAGGATTTGCGGGAGTTGTTGCTCTTGGATTTGCATCATCCTCTCTTTTTAGAGCAGGCTATGGTGGCGGATGAAGATAGTGTGACCTTTACCTATGAGCTGGAGTCTCATGGTCTTAGCTATGAGGAGCTCAAGACTCGTACGATTTCGGAACGGATTCGGTTGGCTCTCAATGTTTTTGCCTTGGAGGCAGCTTTAGATTTGCCGGTTACTTTTCTTTTGCATCCAGCCAATCTTTTTATTACTAAAGATGCCCAAGCCAAGATTGCTTATCGAGGTGTACCGGGGATTATGTCACCCCAGTCTCTATCATCAGAGGACTTTTTGCGTCAGGCTAAGTGTTTTGCAGTAACGCTCTTTAGCGACCTAGATTTTATGGACCTTTATAATGGCTCACTGGAATTGGAAACTCTGCCAGACTTTTTGAACGAGCTGCGCCAGACAAAGGACTTAGCCACTGGGGTAGCTGTTTTGGAGAAGTATTATTTGGAAAAATCAGCTCAGGAAAAGGCGGATTTAGTCTTGGTACCCAGCAGACGGCACCGAGTCTTTAAGCTGGCCACTATCTGGTTGACAGTGAGTGTGGTTCTGCTCTTCATTCCACTTATCTACCTGATTTTTTTGCAAAATCCCTTTAAAGAAAAACTTTTGCAGGCAGACACGGCCTTTATCAAGGTGGATTATAGTGGAGTTATTACAGAACTAGAAGGCATTGCTCCATCTAGCCTACCGAATACTCAAAAGTATGAATTAGCGTACTCCTATATCCAAGGGTTAGAATTTTCTTCTGATCAAAAGAAGGTTATCCTTAATAATGTCACTCTCAAGTCGGATGAGCTCTACTTGACTTACTGGATTCAAATCGGTCGTAACAGCTTTGAAGATGCGCTGGATACTGCTAAACGGATCAATGACAGCGACCTGATCCTCTATGCCTTGACTCAGGAAATCAAGCAAGTTCGTGAGGATGACAAGCTATCAGGTAAAGACCGAGAGGCTAAACTAGAGTCCCTAGAAAATGAGTATAAGAAATACTGGGATAGCCGAAGTGAGCTCTTGGCGAGTGAGTCTAGCTCTAGCACATCAAGCCAACAAGAAGAAGTCTCAGAAAACAAGTCCTCATCTGAGACGAAATCGTCCTCCAGCAACTAAAACAGGCCAAGGAGTGAGAAAACATGACAAAACAAGTAATTTTCTATACACAAGGTCTGCGTTATGAAGTAGAGCTGGGAGCCGATAAGACAGTCCTGCTCGGTGCAACGGAGAAGGCACAAGTTTATCTCTATCAACAAGATAGACCAATCCAACTCAAGGCAGATGGCGAGGAAGTCTTCTACCAATATGGTGAGGAAGCAGGTGTCGTGAAGGATGGTCTGATGCTAGAGGGAGTCGTCTTTTATCTGCGGGATGATGAACCACTAGTTTATGACCTCTTAGACAAACAGGAGATCCGCATCGGTTCTCAAAAAGGGGCTCTTATCAAACTGGACGAAGGCATTGAGCTTCTCTTGCAAAAGTCTCAGGGCAACTGGATTCTGACTCGATTTAAGGGGGACTTTTATCGAAATAATCACTTAGAAAAGACGAATCAGCAGGCTCTCAGCTTTGGTGATGAAATTAGCGTTGGTTCTGTGACCATTAAGTTTTATCCTGATGAAGTCTGGATACAAGGGCCAGCTCAGACTGGTAGTCAACTGGCGTTAAGAGAGCCGTCTCGTTACGGATTTTATGAGGATTATCCGGATTACCACCGTTCTCCACGGATCATCTACCGAGGGAGTGAGGATAAGATTCTGCTCAATCCACCAGGTCAAGAGCCTCACAAACCGAGCGATGAGCTCTTAAAGCTAATCGTTCCGCCGCTTCTGATGATTGGGGTGGTTATCCTGATTACGCTCATCCAGCCGCGGGGAATTTATATTCTGGCTACTATGGCTATGTCGGCTGCCAGCATTGTCTTTTCGGTTCGTGGCTTTATCAAAAACCGCAAGAAGTATAAGGCCGACAAGAAAGAAAGGGTAGACCTCTATCACCTCTACTTGAAAGACAAGGCTATGGAATTGACCAAGCTTGAGCGGGAACAAAAGGAAGGGATGCACTACCACTTTCCGACAGTGTTGGAGTTGACCGACTTGGTTGAGAGCTACAACCACCGGATTTATGAAAAGACACCGCTCCATTTTGACTTTCTTTACTACCGTCTGGGTCTGGGGAAACTCCCAACCAGCTACCAGCTGACCTATGGGCAGCAGGAGCGTAGCGGTAAGAAAGATGCGCTGGAAGAGGAGGGCTATGCCCTCTACACTCGGCATCGGAAAATTCCGGATATGCCCATTCCAGCTAATCTCAGTCATGGGCCAGTGGGCTATATCGGTCCTCGAAATTTGGTCTTAGAACAGCTACAGCTACTGGTCATGCAAATCGCAACCTTCCATTCTTACCACGATGTGCAATTTATCACCATTCTGCCTGAGGAAGAGCGAGCTCAGTGGTCTTGGATGCGCTGGCTCCCCCATGCTAAGCTTCAGGAGCTGAATGTCCGTGGTTTCGTCTATAACCAGCGGACGAGAGATCAGGTTCTAAATAGCCTAAATCAAATCTTGAAACTACGACGCGCCCAGCAGGAAGAGGCGACTCGTCAGGAAAGCACGCTCTTTCATCCCCATTATGTGGTTCTGATTACGGATGAGAAGCTGATTTTGGACCATGTTATCATGGAATTCTTCACAGAGGATCCGACAGCCCTAGGTTGTTCACTTGTCTTCGTAGAAGACGTGATGAGCTCGCTGTCTGAGAATATCCAGACGGTTATCAATATCAAGGACCGCAACACGGGACAACTGGTCATGGAAGAAGGGGTGCTGAAGGAAACCGACTTCCGCTTAGACCACTTTCCAGAGGATTATGACAAGGAGCGAATTGCCCGAACGCTGGCACCGCTCAATCACTTGCAGAATCTCAAGAGCTCTATTCCTGATACGGTGACCTTTATGGAGATGTATGGGGCAGAGACCTTCGATGATCTGCAAGTTCCTAAGCGCTGGGGTAAGAATGCACCCTATAAGAGTCTGGCTGTGCCGATTGGCCTACGTGGGAAGGATGATCTGGTCCAGCTCAATCTCCATGAGAAGGCACATGGACCGCACGGGCTAATTGCGGGAACAACGGGATCTGGGAAGTCAGAGACCATCCAGTCCTATATCCTCTCCCTCGCCGTCAACTTCCACCCGCATGATGTGGGCTTCCTGCTCATCGACTATAAGGGTGGGGGAATGGCTCATCTCTTCAAGAACCTGCCCCATCTCTTGGGAACCATTACCAACTTGGATGGTGCCCAATCCATGCGAGCTCTGGTCTCTATCAATGCGGAGATCCACCGCAGAGAGCGGATCTTCAACCGATATGAAGTCAATCATATCAATCAATACCAAAAGAAATTCAAGACAGGGGAAGCGACCGAGCCCCTACCGCATCTCTTTCTCATCTCGGATGAGTTTGCGGAGCTCAAGGTTAATCAGCCTGACTTTATGAAGGAGCTGGTGTCCATCGCTCGTGTCGGGCGGTCTCTGGGGATTCACTTGATCCTTGCGACCCAGAAACCATCCGGTGTCGTGGATGACCAGATCTGGTCCAACTCGCGCTTTAAGATTGCGCTCAAGGTGGCGGATCGGTCTGACTCCAACGAAATGCTTCACACGCCAGATGCGGCAGAGATTACCCAAACGGGTCGTGCCTATCTACAGGTCGGCAATAATGAAGTCTATGAACTCTTCCAGTCAGCCTGGTCGGGGGCGGATTACCAGCCGGATAAGGACGACATGGGCATTGAGGACCATACCATCTACCTGATCAATGACTTGGGTCAATATGAAATCCTGAATGAAGACCTATCGGGTTTAGAAGATGCGGATGAGATTAAGGAAGTACCGACGGAGCTGGACGCGATTGTGCAGAACATCAAACTTCTGACTGAAAAGCAGAAGATCGCTCCTGTACCGCAGCCGTGGCTGCCACCGCTCAAAGAGCGGCTGACCTTAGAGGAGCTAGAGCCGATCAACTATCAAGCCGAATGGGAGAAGGGGCAAAGCGATCTGAACCTTTTGATCGGTCTGGCAGATATGCCACAGAAACAGGCTCAGGAAGTGGCTCATATCAACCTGACTAGGGATGGTAACATCCTGCTTTACGGCAGTCCGGGGACTGGGAAGACCACCTTCCTGCAGAGTGCGGCCATGGACTTGGCGAGAAAGCACAGTCCGAAAGACCTGACCCTCTATCTCCTTGACTTTGGAACCAATGGTCTGGCGCCTCTGGCGAATCTCCCACATGTGGCGGATACGCTTCTCTTAGATCAAAGTGAGAAGGTGGCCAAGTTTGTGCGGATTATGGAGAGCGAGCTCAACCGCAGGAAGAAGCTTCTATCCGAGTATGGTGTGGGTACCATCGCTCTTTATCGTGAGGCTAGCGGTAAGGAAGAGCCGGCTATCGTCATCCTTTTAGACAGCTATGAGTCTATCAAGGAAGAGGCTTATGAGGCGGAACTCTTTAAGCTCTTGGTGCGCATCTCTCGTGAAGGTCTCAGCATCGGTGTTCACCTCTTGGTGACAGCGGGCCGTCAGTCCAACCTTCGGGCCCAGTTCTACGCTAACTTCAAGCACCAGCTGAGTCTGCCACAGAATGATTATGGAGAAGTCCGCTCAATTGTGGGCTCTACTCCTCTTGCGGCGACTATGGAAGACATCAAGGGCCGTGCGCTGATGAAGCGTGACGAGGTTGATGTCATCCAGCTGGCTCTGCCAGTAGCGGGTGCCAATGATGCACAGGTCCTTAACAACCTGCGTCAGGAAGTCGCTTCTCTTCAAGAAGCTTGGACTGGACAGCGACCAAGTGCTATTCCGATGGTACCAGAGGAGTTGACCATGGATGTATTTTTGAATTTGCCTAGTGTACAAGAAGCTATTGAGAATGGTCAGATTCCTATCGGTTTGGAGCTAGAAATGGTTGGAAGTGTCAATATCTCTCTTAGCAAATTTAAACACATGGCTTATGTATCGAATGCAGAAGATGCTTTTGATAATATAACTCATCATTTATTAAAAACTATTCTTAGAATGCCTAACGTCCATATGATGTTGATTGATGCTTTCCAAGAATATGAAGCATATAGTAATCAGGTGAAAACCTATGTTGGAAGTAAAAAGGAACTATCGGACATAGGAAATCAGCTAATCTATGAAATAGAGCGCCGTCTTGAAAAAGGTATATCATCTGAGTGGATTATTTTTATACCAAATATGAGAGCACTGGTATCTGAAAGCGATCTAAATGAACAACAGCTTCAATTTATGTTTGAGAAGGGGTATCGAGTAGGGATGAGATTTATTATTGGTACAGATTATACTTATATTGGAACAAGTATTGACCCAATTCCAAGATACCTCAAAACAAATGTCCAATGGGTTATCTTTGGTATGCGCCTAATGGATCAAACCTTCTTAGATAAAGGAATGTATAGCAGAGATGTGGCTCCAGATCCCGATCAGGTTTATTTACATTCTCGGAAAGAAGTCATCAAACTCAAAATTAGTAAGAATAAGTAACAATATTATTTGATATTTAAGATTCAACCCTGTCTCTTGACAATTTGATAGTAGAAAGGATAATTGAAAAGGTTATTGAACATGGGACAAGTAAAAAGTGAAAAAGGCAAGGCAAGCACTATTGCAACTGGAATTGTATCAGCAAGCAATAGCATTACAACTGCTGGTACAGTTACGAGAGATAAGACAAGCTATTATACTGCTAATACGGTAGGAAGAAGATTGATCATAAATGAGGCATCTATTGCTGAAAATGTTCAATCGAAAATAAGTGAGTTTGTAAAACTAATTCATAGTGTCGCAAATGAATTCGAAGTAGTAGATGAGAAGATAAGCACATTGTGGCAAAATAATTTGCCGTTGGATCAAAATAAGGGGACAACTGGTCTACCTTCTCTGTATTCAAATCCGTCATTTGTTCCTCAAAATAATTTGTTTAAGGAGTGAGGATGGAAAAAACCAGAAAATTAGAAGATATTCAATGTGGTGTTCAACAGATTCAAACGAAATTATCAAAACTAGAAGAAGAAAGAAATCAGTTTTCTTACGTTGCGACAGAGATCATAGATCTTTGTCAAACGAACTTCATCCCATATAGAGAATTAGGATATTATCCGTTATCAGTTAAAGATGAGATGGATCGTCTTGAAGATATAGAGATGTTAAAAAGGAATGAACAGCTACTTGATAATTTTATCTCCGAGAGGAAAGAAGAACTAAAAAAGGCGGTGACCATGCTAGAGGACGAAAAAGAGGAACTTCTTTTTCAACAACGCCGTCTTGAATCACAAAAGGAGGGGGAAAATGGGGATTAAAGTAGACATAGGCTCAGCAGATTCGCAGGGCAGTACAGCGAATAGTGTATTAAGTAGCCGTGTGAATTATTATAACGATGTCATTACTGCCTTTAATAATTTGATTACAGAGGGGGAGTTGAAAGGAAAAGCCTATGATAGCGCTAAGTCCTATGCGGAAAATATAATGCTTCCCCTACTTAGAGGAGTTATTCTATTTTCAGAGAGTCTAGGAGGAAAAGCGAGTGAATTACCGACTCTTTACCGTTCACAAGTCGGTGGAGAAAGTCTAGATGAGGAGATACTTCAAAAGCAAATTGAAGCGAAGAATGCAACCATTTCGACTCAAGAAGCTATTTTGTATAGTTTATCCAATCTAAAGGACATCGATCCTACTTATAAAAGTAACGTTCGAGGAATTATCTCAAATGCAACGAGTAAGCGAGATGAGTTACAAAGGAAATTAGAAAAATTGCAGTCGTTTGCGAGCTCGACCAGTGGTCATTTTTCGGATTCAGAAAGCTTACAGACTTTAGTTTTTCAAGGTTTCGAACAAGTCACGGGTGACTTTGGAAAGTTTGATGGAACTTTTAAAGTAGAGGGACAAGCTCCTTGGGCTAATACTATTAATAATGAGTGGACGAAACGTTCTGAGGTGATCCAAAATTACCAAAATGTTTTAGATAAAATTAAAAATAAAACAGAATTGGATGAGAATGATATAGCAGCGATTGCAGAGTATGGAAAACGGTATCCGACAGAATTGGCAAAGCCAGAACTATTAAGGTTAATTAATGACTCTCCATATAGCAAAGTTAGCGAATTATATAATAAAACTACAACTGTTTTTGATGTTGCTAATGTTTTGTATTTGGGATCTCGAATTTCAAAAGATAATAAAGGAAATTTAATATTTCATCATGGTACAACACCTATTGGGCAAAAGCTAGATAAATTGTTAGGCTATGATAAATTTTACAGTCGTAATAGTGTAAACCGAAATTACAATTACAGTAAAATTACTACAAATAAGGGAACAAATATTCGAGGTCAGTACGAGGATATGATGTCTCCTTTCCGTCCTAATATCATAAAGGCTGGAAAAGACGGAGCGCTTTCGTCAGCAACAGCCGGTTTGTCAAACATATTTTCAATACATCCTACTGAAGGGATTAAGATATCAGATAGCTTTAAAAATATGGGCAAATTAGGTAAAGGTATGGCGATTGCAAATGTGGTATTTTCTGCGGTGGATATTGTAGACGGAATGGGAGAAACACATGATATTGCTGTTAGCAAAAATATGACAGTTGGAAGTGAAAAGTATATAACGACTCAATTTGGAGGTGTTACGATTGACACTCTGAAGAATGTAGGAATAGGGACATTGGCTGCTGTTGGTGGGGTTGCTACAGCTACAGCAATTCCTGTTGCCTTGCCAGTTATGGTAGTAGGTGGTATAACATTGGCAGTAGGTGGAGCTATTAGTTGGGGCTTAAATGAGCTTGATAAACATACCGGATTTTCAAAGGGTTTGAAAAAATGGTGGGCAGGAGTCGTAGGAGGATAAGATGAAAGAAAAGTATATTGAGTTTTTGAATATGGCAGTTGTGGATACTAGACCTATAAAAAACTCTGACTTTTTAAAGTCAGCTACAATTGAAGTAATGTTTACTTTGCTGATATTTATAGTGTCTATTTTTATAGAAGGTGAGATACATGATGTAAGTATGATTATCCTTTACTTTACTATCTATCATATATTAGTTTTGTTGTCCATGTTTTTGCTATTCCAAAAGTTTACCGAATCAAAATTATTGCAAATGATTCCGGCAACATCCGTGTTAATTCTTCACCTTGAATTTCTTTTCTGGGGTTCTCTATTTTTGGGGAAGGACTACTTGTCTGTCTTTATGGTGTTGATTGGTCTGAGCCTTATTTTTCAGCTACTAACCTTTGTTTACCAGTTGTTAATTGTCCCTAAGGCTAAGACTTTACCATCTGGAGAGTTCAGGAAGACAATGTTACATATCCCTTCTGTTATTGTTGTTTGTTCAGCAGCAATTGTAGTAGTTATAGCACGTTTATTTATGTTGCCGGCGGTATATGTAGTTACTAGTCTTGTGGGAGTAAGTATTGGATGCCTTCCCTTCTATTGGCTTGAGTATGCACGAGTATTCACAGGTTGGAGAAAGAAAAGCACTAATAACTTTATTTATAGAGGAGAAATAAAATGAAATTAATAAGAATAGATATCAGTAATATTGCTTATACAGAGAAAAAAATACCCATGGATTCTTTTCTAGATTTGATTGAAGGTTGTGAAAAATTATTATTTGAAACAGGGGTCTATAAAAATGGTCCGACAACGATTGAAACATGTTTGAGCACTTTTGGAAAGCCAGGAGAAGCCTTGTTTAAGGTCTATATTCCGACAAACATTCCAATTGAAGGGAATGATGAATTTCAATACATTGAACATTTTACAATTGAGCAGTGTGTCTCTGAGGTAACTCCTTTTGATGAACATCTCCTTCCAAAAATTGAAGAAATGAAGCAGTATATTCATGATGAGGGATTAGAAATGCTGGGAGATACAGTTTTTCTGGCTATTTTGCCAATATTTGGGCAACACTTTGTTGAAATTAATATCCCAATTAAGGAGATTTCAGATGCTATTTAAAAACGTGGGAGAATACCAAGATATACAGTATAGAAATGTTATCTCAAGGTATTATACAGTATCTCCAGAAGAGATGCCAGGCACCTATAATGCTTTTTTAGACGAAGTAAGAAAAGCAGGATATACGCTTCGAGGGCCTTTCTTTTATACGATTAATTCCAAGCTAGAAGAAAATCAAGATGTGTTGATGGAACTGTTTATTCCAGTTGAAGAAGAGTGTATTGAGAATGCTTTGCCGAAAGACTTTTTGTATCATAGTATGTTTCAAGTTTTAAATACTGTTTCAACTAGGATTTTGGAACCAGATGATGAGTCAGTGAAAGAGGGGATAAGCTTCTTAGCTGGTTATATCTATTATCAGGGACATTGTGAGTTGACCCCCCCCCTTCTTTTTTACCACAATCTCTGATGGGAGGGTCTATACAGATATTAAAGTAGGAGTATTGAAGGAGTAAGTGGAATTCCATCTGATAATCTACTTCCGATAAAAGTTAGATTTGTTAGTATATTTTGGGGCTTTTCTATCTATTTTGGTTCGTGATATAAAGCCAATACTAAAGATTATAGATACAGGTATTATTGAAAAAATATTACCATACTTTATAGAAATCAAAAACGAGGAGCTACTTTGACATTAAAGAAAGTCCTCGTTTTTTAGTCATTTTCCTATCGTAAGCTAAATTAGTGTAGCTATAAGTATAAATTAATGGTGCAAAAATGTAGCTTGGTTCCTATAGGATAGGAAAGGGGCTGTTTCGATATTGTGGTATAATAGAACAAGAACATTTTCTAGTACCTTGAAAATTCTATATTTTTCGCTTGCTTATCTGCTCTGCTATTTACAAAAAAATATCCTGTCCCTCGCCGTCAACTTCCATCCGCATGATGTAGCTTTTCTCCTCATCGACTACAAGGGTGGGGGAATGGCTCATCTCTTTAAGAACCTGCCCCATCTCTTGGGAACTATTACCAACTTAGATGGTGCCCAATCCATGCGAGCTCTGGTCTCTATCAATGCGGAGATCCACCGCAGAGAGCGGATCTTCAACCGATATGAAGTCAATCATATCAATCAATACCAAAAGAAATTCAAGACAGGAGAAGCAACCGAACCCCTGCCACTACGAGCGCTAAGAGCAAATTAGAAACTCTGAAAGAATACGAAACACAATTAACGAAGATGTCCTCAGAGGGAGATAGTAATCCTCTAAATGGAGTGGTTAGTCTAGATAAACAGTATAGCACCAAGTTTTTAGATGTTTCAAAAGGAGCAGACTCTCAAACGGTTGCATCGGCTATTTCTGGGATTGACGGGAATATTAGTTCACAAGCAGAGGTAATAAAAGCTAGAGAGAGTTTTATTGCTTTTATATCCAGTTTAACAGGAATAGGTGAAAAAGAAGCAATCGCTAAGATTCTTGGAATAGATGTCAATGATCTTGGGAAGTGGGCGAAAGCTACGGCAGACAGAATCAAAAGTGTTGAAGATGTTTCGAAATTACTGGAAACTTTATATACAGGAAGTGGTAAGGGAATATCATTCCAAACTCTCTTATATAGTAAAGAAATTGGTCAGGCCCTTCAAAGCTCGCCATTGGTAGAAAAAGTATTAACCTTTATGATGGATCTCCCCTATGCACTAAAAAGCAGTAAATGGGCTAGTAAGTTAAGTAAGATTTTAGGGCCTTTTTCAAAGGGACTAAAACACATCAAAACAGCGGCTTCTTTTTTAATGGGAGAGCATGCAACAGGGATAGGGAATATAGCAAAGGATTTTATAAAAAGTGATAAGTTAAAGATCGGGGGAGAAACTCTAGCTTGGGGGGTATTGGCTGTGGAAGAGGGAGTCAATATCTATAAGAACTATAACAATTCCAAGACTGATTCGAAGACGGCTGTAGGAAAAGTCGGGAAGTCTGTGATCGGTGGTACCATTGATACCATATCTAACGTTGGTCCTTTAGATGGTATGTGGCTTGGAGCTAAGATAGGGGCAAAAGCTGGACCACAGGGGCTAGTAGTTGGAACTCTTGCGGGTCTTGGTTTGGGAACAATTAATCTTGCTACTTCTATATTTTTCCCTGATCAGAAAAAGGCTTTTTATGAAGGAGCTAAAAATTTGGCTTATGGTGCTGTGGACATGGTAGAATCAGGAGTGGAGTCTATCGGAAAAGGACTCCACCAGGGCATGGAGACTGTCAAAAGTGTGGGCAAGAATGTTTCTGATTTTTTCAATGGTGGTCTGAAGGCGGCCTCATCCTTGTTTGGATAATGGGGGAAAATAAATGGATAAGATACAAAAAGATATTAATGATGCACTAGAAACAACGCGAGGATGGAATATATTAGTAATGATTTTCGTAATGTCTCTATATTCGTTTTTGATTACTTGGGCCTCATACTTTCCAATGGGGGTTCTTCGATTGGCTAGTGAAGATGGACACGAACTAGTTACACAGTTGACATCAGTAGAAAATAGCCTGATTCCTCCAACTAGTTTTTTTGTTTTTCTATTTTTATTTTGTTGGCTCAGTTTTATTAGCTTTTATATAATTTCCAAAAGAAATCGCATTAAAGCCTATTTATTGTCTCTGATTCTTCACTTGTGCGTGATTGTGATTTTTTATTATGGTTGGTTTAGAGCCATCTTGTATTTAATCCCTCTAGTTGCAATTCGTATCGTCTACTGGATTGGTTTTGTCTTATCACTGATTTACCTTATTTATATCCTCGTTACTAAGCAAGGCGCTAGAAAAGATTATTTTGATTCTCTAAATATTAAAAAATTTTTGAATGTTATTTTATTCTTATGGTTGTTGATGTATGGAATCAATCTCTTTACCCATGGTCTTAATAACCTTCTAGCACATTTATTGCTTGCTTTATTACCGGTTTCACCTATTTTATTAGGACTATTATTGGTATCATTTTTTAAATCCAATGTAGTAACGCTAGAGAACTTGAATGCAGTCAATAAAAACCAAGAGAAGTACCGTGAGGAATATGGTTATACCATTGAAGAATGGTATGGGAAGAAGTCAAAAATGTACAAGGAACATGTTAAAAAATCTAAAAAGAGATAAAGATTCATAGACACTATTCCTAGTTTATTGACGGAGGATCGAACTTGGAGATTCTGACTCTAGATGAAGCACTTGAAAATAGTTCAGGTGCTTTTCTATACTTTTTACTAATTGATTAGCTATTCTGGTATAATGGGTTAAGGACTGATTGCTTACTAGCAAATACTTAGGAGGGGCTAAAGATTTGGCTTATGCTGCTGTAGACGGAGTAGAATCAGGAGTGGAATCTATCGGGAAAGGAATCCACCAGGGCTTGGAGACTGTCAAAAGTGTAGGCAAGAATGTTTCTGATTTTTTCAATGGTGGTCTGAAGGCGGCCTCATCCTTGTTTGGATAATAGGAGAAAATAAATGGAAGATAAACAAAAAGATATTAATGATGCACTAGAAACGACGCGAGGATGGAATATATTAGTAATGATTTTCGTAATGCCATTATTTCTTGTTATATGTATATTTGCTCCATGGCTTGCGATTGGTTTAGGAACATCTATGAGTAAGAATAGTATAACTTTCTTGCAGCCGCTTACTGAATTAGAGTATCAATTAATCATCCCAGAAAAAGTTTTTGGTATTTTATTTTTAGTTTATTGGGCGATGTATATGATTATTTATATCATTTCAAAAAGAAATATGATGATGGGAGAATAGGCAATTGAAAGCTAAAAAAATTGGTGCTATCTTTCTAATTTTACTTGGTGTATGTATGCTCTTTGTATTTGGGATTCGAGAGTTTAAAAAACAAGATTTATCTAAATATAAATATTGGATAGTAGATACAGAAATTACGGATTATGAATTTATTGAAAACGGTAGGATGATTACAGTTGATTGGCACAGCAACAAAGAAGTTAATCAACAAGTAAGTGTTCTTGATGAAAAGCCTAAATTTGGCTCTCCAGGGCGAATAGCTGGCAAACGTTTCCTTGTTTCCTATGCGGCGCGATTCAAAGCAAAATCCGCTTGGAATGAAGTGCGAGATGATTTTCCTATTCTGGAACAAAATTATCCAGATAAGGGGGAATATTGGAAAATAAATGTCTACGACACTAAGGGTGAAAAGTTAGACAAGAAAGTGTTGGATGTATTTGAGATCACTAGAAATTATAATGAGAACTATTATCCTGCTTTTATATTAAATAAGTATTCGATAGACAGTATAGATGGTAAGGAATATCTAACGATTTCTTTACGGAAAAAAGAAGATACCATCACTGATGTCAGAGACGAATCCAAATTACTTAAGAGATTGATAGACTTAGAGACAGGAAAGATTGTAGATATTGACCCAAACAATCAAAAAAAGAGTTCGCCTAAAATTGGACTTGGTTCGATAGATTCCTTTTCACAGCTATTTGAAGATCATGATTTTTATGTTAGCGATAATGATATTCATTTTTGGAAACTTGGAGATAATACAAAACACTGGCTCTTAAATAGAAAATACCCGAAATCTATGGAAATAATTTCTAAAAATCCTGAAACAAGCTATATATATAAACTTGCATCTGATGATGATTTGCAAACGTCCATAGATATGATAAAACTCGTTTTCCCAGAGGGTACAAATATCTTTAAGGATATCACCATTCCAGCGACTAGTTCGAAAGATGGACAGGAACATCTTATTCAAAGCGAAGAAGAGTTTTTACAATATTATAAATCCAGTACGGAGGAAGAATGAAAAGACTGATGAAATCAAAATTAGGTCAAGTCATGCTTCTTGCACTCACTGTCATAGGGTTTTACTTTGCTTATCAGGCATATCGTAGGCATGAACTTACTCAGTTTGTCATGTGGAGTCCAAGAGCTAAAATTGCAAGTTATGAATTCATGGATGATAACAAGGCAGTAGCAATTGATTGGGATAATGAGTCAGAATTAAAGGAAGCAGAAGAAGCCAAAAAATATGATAATAGGATAAAAGTTGAGCTAAGTACAGCGACCAATGGTGAACGTTTTATTGTTCGTCAGAGTTACAAATTAAAATCAGCCACGTATAAGTATTGGATTCTTGAAGAGGATGCAGTTCCATATTTGAAAAGTAATATTCCAGAGCAGGGAGAGTACTGGTTGTTAGATGTCTATGACACGAAAGATGGGACAATCAAACAAAAAACATATGATGTATTTCAGATGGTGAGGGAATATAATAAGGATTATATTCCAAGAAGGGTCCGTGAATATAATTATTTCTTGTATACGGAACAAGGAAGAACTTACTTACCAATTAGTATGGCTATTGGTCAACAGTCAGAATCGAAAACTGAAACTGGGCTTATTGATATAGAGGAAGGAAAGATAATAGCGGCTACTCCATCTGGTAAAACTTCCAAAGACCTTTACAATAAAGAAAAGACTACAGCACATAAAGATAACTTCGAAGATATACTTAATCAAAATGATAGACTTTCAAATCAAAATTTCACCTTAGTTTTATCTAATTTTTTTCTAAAAAAGTCTGTATCAAATGGTCAATTTAGTTCTTTAGCAGATAAATATCCTAAAGTGTTTTCAATCTTGAAATCCGGCCCTTCTTCTAGATTATATTTCCTTGGAAAAGAAGATGTTCGCTTTAAAATCTCTCTCTTAAAGCTAGTTCTTCCAGAGGGTACAAATATCTTTAAGGATATCACCATTCCAGCGACTAGTTCGAAAGATGGACAGGAACATCTTGTTCAAAGCGAGGAAGAGTTTTTACAATATTATAAATCCAGTACGGAGGAAGAATGAAAAGACTGATAAAATCAAAATTAGTTCAAGTCATGCTTCTAGCACTCACTGTTATAGGACTTTACTTTGCTTATCAGGCATATCGTAGGTATGAACTTACTCAGTTTGTCATGTGGAGTCCAAGGGCTAAAATTGCAAGTTATGAATTCATGGATGATAACAAGGCAGTAGCGATTGAGTGGGATAATGATGCGGAGTTAAAAGATGCGAAAGAGGCTAAGAAATATAATTCGCGTGTCAATGTAGAAACAATGACGAGAGTTAATGGAGAACGCTATATCATCCAACAAAGTTATAAGTTAAAATCAGCCACGTATAAGTATTGGATCCTTGAAGAAGATGCAGTTCCATATTTGAAAAGTAATATTCCAGAGCAGGGAGAGTACTGGTTGTTAGACGTCTATGACACGAAAGATGGGACAATCAAACAAAAAACGTATGATGTATTTCAGATGGTGAGGGAATATAATAAGGATTATATTCCAAGAAGAATTCGTGACGTTAATTATTTCTTGTATACGGAACAAGGGAAAACCTACCTGCCAATTAGTATGGTTGTTAGCCAACAGCCAGAATTGAAAACTGAAACTGGGCTTATTGATATAGAGGAAGGAAAGATAATAGCAGCTACTCCATCTGGTAAAACTTCCAAAGACCTTTATAACGATAAGGAAGTATCATACAAACCGAAGTTAGAAGATATTCTTATTTCGAATCATAAATTTTCAAACGAAAAGTTTGCCTTTGTCTTATCTCTTTTTAGTTTTAAAAAACCAGTAGAAAAATCTCAATACCTGTCCTTGTCAAGCAAATATCCAAAGGTATTTGATATATTGAGTAAAGGGTTGTTATCTGAATTATATTTCCTTGGAAAAGAAGATGTTCGTTTTGAAATCTCTCTCTTAAAGCTAGTTCTTCCAGAGGGTACAAATATCTTTAAGGATATCACTATTCCAGCGACTAGTTCGAAAGATGGACAGGAACATCTGGTTCAAAGCGAAGAAGAGTTTTTACAATATTATAAATCCAGTACGGAGGAAGAATGAAAAGACTGATAAAATCAAAATTAGTTCAAGTCATGCTTCTTGCACTTACTGTCATAGGATTATACTTGGCTTATCAGGCATATCGTAGGCATGAACTTACTCAGTTTGTCATGTGGAGTCCAAGGGCTAAAATTGCAAGTTATGAATTCATGGATGATAACAAGGCAGTAGCGATTGATTGGGATAATGAGTCAGAATTAAAGGAGGCAGAAGAAGCTAAAAAATATGATTCAGGTATCAATGTAAACAATCGTAAAACAGCGACCAATGGGGAACATTTTATTGTTCGCCAGAGTTACAAATTAAAATCAGCCACGTATAAGTATTGGATACTTGAAGAAGATGCAGTTCCATATTTGAAAAGTAATATTCCAGAGCAGGGAGAGTACTGGTTTTTAGACGTCTATGACACGAAAGATGGGACAATCAAACAAAAGACGTATGATGTATTTCAGATGGTGAGGGAATATAATAAGGATTATATTCCAATTGGAGTTGCTGAATCATCAAAATTATTACAATCTGAGAATGAAAAAGATTATTTACCCATAAAAATGGCTGTGAATAGTGAACCAAGTGCTAAAACTTTTATAGGTATAATTGATTTGACGAGTGGAAAAATTTTATCTGAAACACCGTCTGGAAAGCCAGGCAAAGAGTTTTATGATGTTTTTCAAAATACAATAAAAAATAGAGACGCTTTTGAAGATATAATCAATCAAAATGATGGACTTTCAAGCCAAAATTTTACTTTTGATTCATCTAACTTCAGTTTTAAAGAACCTGTAGAAAAATCCCAATACCTGTCCTTGTCAAGCAAATATCCAAAGGTGTTTGATATATTGAGTAAAGGGTTGTTATCTGAATTATATTTTCTTGGAGAAGAAGATGTTCGTTTTAAAATCTCTCTCTTAAAGCTAGTTCTTCCAGAGGGCACAAATATCTTTAAGGATATCACCATTCCAGCGACTAGTTCGAAAGATGGACAGGAACATCTTATTCAAAGCGAAGAAGAGTTTTTACAATATTATAAATCCAGTACGGAGGAAGAATAATGGGACGAAAGCGAATATTACCAGAACATATCAAAAGTGTGAAACACAGTTTTGAGGACATGAGTGGCAGAATAGAAGAGAAGAGCTCTAGTCTGATAGAGTCTTCTGCAACTACTCACTTGGCTTCTGCAACAGATGCGGTGAAAGCTCTAACAAAAGATTTAGTTCCAGTCATTGAATCTTTTGATGAATATCTTAATTCTGTAGCAGATGAGTTTAGCAGAATAGATAATGAAATAGGGCATATGATAGAAGGGGGCAGTCTTCAACAGTATGCGAATGGGAAGAGTGATACAGAAATGGTTAGAAAAAGATATATTACTCAGAAAAACATTGAAAATTATAATAGGATGTATAATGATTTTCCATAATGTATAACTTCAATCTCACAACCATCTGAAACTAATTCAGGTGGTTTTTCTATTGTTCTTCTTCTCATAGCTCTACATTTTTGAACTAGTTGAAGAAAAAATATATCTATGTTATATTATATTAAGCGACTTTTTTCTTGTCATCCGTGCTGACGAGCTAACGCTAACGAGATTCACTTCGTCATCTGCGCTGACAGCCTGAAGTCAAAGCGTTTTGCTCCATCATCTTCGCTGACAGTTTGAAGCTAACGAGATTCGCTTCATCATCCACGCTGATAAGATGAAATAAAGTCGTGTCCCCCGTCATCCTCGGTGACGAGAACAATAAAAAAAGAGGTGTTTATGAAAACAGAAAAAATTGTAGCTATAAAACATAGCAATCTTCGCCACGCAGAATTCTCCCAGTTCATTGCGCGCTTTCTGGATGATTTGAAGAAAGAAAACTTGGACATTAAAAAGGAAGAAGTTCTGACAACCTTAGTTGAGAAGATCCAAGCAGCCTTACCTGCCTATCAAGCTTCGCTGGGTCACATTCGTGCCAATGAGAAATCAGGGTTATTAAACGAAGCAGACGACTTGCGAGATGCGGACTTGCAGGCACTTCGGGATTCTATCAAGCCTTACCGAGCAAGCAAGCGAGAAGCCGAAAAGACAGCCTATATTAATTTGAAATTACTGTTTGACACCTACAAAGATGCCCATAAGAAACACTACGAAGAAGAAACAGCCTTGATTTCTAACTTGTTAGAAAAACTTTCATCGGAAAAATACAAGTCACAGCTTGAAACGTTGGGCATTTCTAAGTTTGTGGACAACCTTAAGGAGAGCCACCAAGCTTTTGAGACGCTTTTTGCCTCACGCTCACAGGATAAGCTACAAGCGGTCAGCTTTGATGTGAAGAAGCTACGCAAGGAAGTTTCGACTCCCTACCAGCAATTAAGTGACTATGTCTCTATCTTGACTCAAGTGAAAGACGATGAACTTTACAAACGCTTCCTTTCCGTGCTCAATAATAGCCGAAAACATTATGCGGATACTTTGGCTCGTCGGAAAGGAAAAGATACGAAGGTCACTGAGGAATAGTTCAACTCATTTTACATTGGTTTCTTTGAGCAGCCACCTGAATTCATTTTCAGGTGGTTTTTTCTAGTTCCTTCCCCGAATCCTCTCTCAGTTCCCTCTCTATTATGATATAATGGGACGAGGGAAAGATCCTATCTGTCCTTTGAAAACTTGCTTGACTTTACATGGGTTTAGCTCTGCTATTTCCCAAACAAATAAAATGACTGTCCTAGGCTGTTCGCTTGTCTTCGTGGAAGATGTGATGAGCTCGCTGTCTGAGAATATCCAGACGGTTATCAATATCAAGGACCGCAATACGGGACAACTCGTCATGGAAGAAGGGGTGCTGAAGGAAACCGACTTCCGCTTAGACCACTTTCCAGAGGATTATGATAAGGAGCGGATTGCCCGAACGCTGGCACCGCTCAATCACTTGCAGAATCTCAAGAGCTCTATTCCTGATACGGTGACCTTTATGGAGATGTATGGGGCAGAGACCTTCGATGATCTGCAAATTCCTAAGCGCTGGGGTAAGAATGCACCTTATAAGAGTTTGGCGGTGCCGATTGGCCTACGCGGTAAGGATGATCTGGTACAGCTCAATCTCCATGAGAAGGCACATGGGCCGATTTGGGCATATGGGAGGAGGTAACTTCTCGGATATTCCTAGCGAAGGACCATATACGTACAGTCAACGTTCAATTCCATATGTTGAAAATCTTAAAGCTTACCATAACGGTAACTTTAAAACCGATAGTTATTTTGATAAAATTGATGCTATCAGTGAAGGTGATATCAAGACTTTTAATAGGATTTTGAGAGAAGAAGGAATTGAAGAGGTATCACAGAAAGATTTTGCACGTTATTCTGCTGATTATAGAACTTATTTAGAAAAGACTTCAAATGAGTTAAATATGTCATACGAAGACATTAAATATGGAGTTCATGGGAAAGCAGCAGAATGGGGAGATATGTCAGGTGGTGCTGAACAGATTGTAACACCTTTTAGGGGGGATGTAATGTTAGATTTAGGGATGATGGAGGAATTTTGATGACAAAACAGGAATTATTAGACTTTTTAAAATTTAATAGCAACAAACTTAGATATTATACTGTGTACTTAAATAAAAAAGTTTTAGAGCAGTTTGCGATAGGGTATTATCAGGATTTAAGTGCAAATAGATTTATAGTGTATGAGGTGACTGAACGTCAACAGTTACATGAAAAAGCTAGTTTTGAAAGAGAAAAGGATGCTATTGAAGAATTATATGAGATTGTAAAGTTTAGATGTAGGATTAAAAGTATCCCTATTCAGTTAGATGTTTCAGAAATTGATGCAATCGGAACGAGTGATACAGACTTGGAACTTTTATTAATAGATGGCAATCTTTGGCTTCCAGATACCGAAGAAGAACATCTTTTGAAACTTCAAGAAAAACTTAACAACTATATCTACTTCCTCGAAAGCAAGCAGTATGTGGCACGATACGGCGATAACTTTGATAAAAAAGTCATCCATATTACCTTCCAGTATTCTCCATCTGATAATGGATTGGCCTTTCTCGCAGCGGTTCAGAAAGTGTTAAAACCGACTGATATGAGCTTGAAGGTAGAATTACCGGAGTGATAAAGAGAGCGAATGACGCTCTCTTTTTTATGATATAATGAGACTATATTTATAAAAAGATTATTTAGCATTTCTAAATAGCGAACTGCTTATGCCGTCAATTGATATGAAGGGGCATTCCTACGATGAGTTTCTATCTGCGATTGAACGTCAAGGATACTATGAAATCAAAAATCCACGTGTCTATAAACCAGGCACTAATAAAATTGAGCAAGTTGAAGGAATTTTCAGAATAAATCAATGGAGTAAATAAATGCAGACATACAAACTCAAAAATAAAGAAAATTATAAACACTTTGTCAAACATTACCTGGAAGTGATGAGAGAAGGAAAAGAAGCAGAAGCTTTTCTTGGAGAGGACATTAGGTATCGTTTTCAACAACGAAACTCAATGATAACAGAATACACTGATATTCAGGTGTTGCTGGAATATTGTTTATTCCCTCTATATATAGAAGGTGATAAGGATATAGAGAGAAGGACATTTGAGATATTAAAAGAGTTTTCTTTAAGTATTGATGAAAAGAAAATATGGCAAGTTACGGAATATTTATTGCTTCAAGATTTCATTCTGGCGGAATATAAACCCCTTCCTTTTGAAATTGATACAAGAAAATTAGTTCCTCTTATACTTGATACAATAGAAAAACTTCCTAACGAGTTAAAAACTAGTGGATATTACAGTCGATTAATTGGAAATATTAAATCAATTCCTTCTTTAAAGTCTTATGAGGTGGAAAAGGTAGAGAAAATCCTTAAGGAATTCAAGGAAAAATACGACAATCCACCTAGGGTAGTAAAAACCATTAAAACAGTTGAGAAAGTTGAACTAGACGTTACAAGTATAGATGCTATGGGTGTCTCTGATGACCATCTGGAGTTGTTATTGATTGATGAAAACAAATGGATAGAAGCTTTGGAGGAGGAGCATTTGTTGAAACTTCAAGAAAAACTCAATAACTATATCTACTTCCTCGAAAGCAAGCAGTATGTGGAACGATACGGCGATAACTTTGACCAAAAAGTCATCCACATCACATTTCAGTATTCTCCATCCAACAATGGCTTAGCCTTCTTAGCTGCTGCTCAGAAGGTCTTGCAACCGACGGATATGAGCTTGAAGGTGGAATTGCCTGAGTAAAAAGGAGAGCGGAATATAGAGGAGACGTTTGTCTTCTCTTTTTCATTATTAATGAGACTTTCCCCTCCTTTCTGTACTTAATGTTTAATATGGTATAATGGGAAAAGGAAACTCTTTCCGACTAGTACCTTGCGCTTCAGAACTTAGTGCTTGGTCAAGTCATGGGCTTTGGCGTAGGCAAGGCAGGTAATTATCTTGGCGGTAAGTTTGGCCGTAGTGGAGTACCAGACTTGGCAGCAGATCTGCCATCTAGTGGCAAACAGGCAGGCAATCTGGATGTATCGCTTCAAGCTAAGCGGCTACCAAAGCTGGATATGGATAGTGTCCATCTGAGCAGTAGGAAAGACCTGCATCTTAAAGCTAGCACGGCTGACATGACCCTCGCTAAACTGAAAAGTCATCCAGCAGTCAGCATAGATGTACCAAAGGTGAAAGGGACATTAGACCCATCACCGAGTCCAACATCAACTCGAGTAATTATTGACCAAACATTGCAAGAGTATGGTGTTTCTTGGGATGAGTTTAATCGACTAAGGAATATGCATGTGACAAAAATGACACAGTCTGAATATGACATGATGATTGATATTCGTAATGCGATTCCATATCCAAATGCTTCAACAAAAATGCAAAAGATTTTACTTTAAATTCATCTGATAGGTTGAATAATCGTTTTTTATGAATTAGTCTTGAAACGTTTAAATCCTCAACCACCTAATTTAGATCAACTTCCAATAGATGAGAATTAAAGTTATTTTTGATATCATTAAAACGGAAAGAACTTAGAGGAGTTATCAATCTTTCTTGAGAATATGGATGATGTGATTTCCACTTAAGTATATTTAGGTGGTCTGCTTTTTCTCTTCTGTTTCATTTTTGTACCATTTTCTACACTATATCTCTCGTATAGTTTAATGGCACGGCTTTGTATTTTGATCCGCCTCTCTGACTTTATAAGGTTTTAGCTTGGTTAAATTTCACATCTAAAGCAACCTTTCTCATAATTTTTCAACAGTGATGATTTATGCTATACTATTTCTATAACACGGAGGAAAAATATGAAAAAAATCGTTTTATACTCTCTCATTCAAGGCTTGGCCATCTTTGTGATTGCAGGGCTGCTGGCCTATGTGGTGAGAGGTGACTTCTTCTTTCGATACCTTGCGCCCATCTTTGGACTTGCTGCGGCTGTTTTTCGCTTTTTTACTTCCATGATTGTCAAGAGTTTGGCGCCGACCATTTATCAGGAAGAAGATAAAAAATAGGTCTATTCACCTATCACATACACTTTAATCCGAGTTGTCCGCTCGGATTTTTATACTTTATGAAAAAGCGGTCTTTTTCTGAAAAATGCTCACTTTCCCTGCCTCTTTGTGGTAAAATAGTAAAAGAATTAAAATTTTGGAGAGTAAGAATGAAACGTTCAATGTATGCGGGACGTGTTCGTAGTGAGCATGTCGGTCAGGAAATCACTTTGAAAGGTTGGGTTGCCCGTCGTCGGGATTTGGGAGGCTTGATTTTTATTGATCTGCGTGACCGTGAGGGGATTACGCAGCTGGTCATCAATCCTGAGAGTGTCCCAGCAGAAGTTATGAAGACTGCTGAGAGTTTGCGCAGCGAGTTTGTCATTGAAGTGACAGGTAAGGTCGCAGCGCGGGAGCAGGCCAATGATAAGCTGGCTACAGGAAGTGTGGAGCTACACGTAGAAAGTCTGACAGTGCTGAATGTTGCTAAGACGACTCCTTTTGAGATTAAGGACGGAATTGAAGCCAACGATGATACGCGCCTGCGCTATCGTTATTTAGACTTGCGCCGGCCAGAAATGCTGGACAATCTCAAATTGCGTGCCAAAGTGACTCACTCTATCCGCAATTATTTGGACGAGCTAGAGTTTATCGATGTGGAGACACCGTTTTTGACCAAGTCAACGCCTGAAGGGGCGCGTGATTATTTGGTGCCGAGCCGGGTTAACCAGGGTCATTTCTATGCCCTACCTCAAAGCCCACAGATTACCAAGCAGCTTTTGATGAATGCTGGTTTTGACCGTTATTACCAAATTGTCAAGTGTTTCCGAGACGAGGACTTGCGTGGAGACCGTCAGCCAGAGTTTACACAGGTTGACTTGGAAACTTCTTTCCTATCGGAGCAGGAAATCCAAGACATTACAGAAGGCTTGATTGCCCGTGTCATGAAGGAAACCAAGGACATTGAAGTTGCCTTGCCTTTCCCACGGATGAAATATGATGACGCTTTGGCTCTTTATGGTAGTGACAAGCCAGATACTCGTTTTGAAATGTTGTTGCAGGACTTGACAGATCTTGTCAAGGGAATTGATTTTAAAGTCTTTTCTGAAGCACCAGCTGTCAAGGCGATTGTGGTAAAGAATGCTGCTGATAAATACTCACGCAAGGATATTGATAAATTGACAGAGCAAGCGAAGCAACATGGAGCCAAGGGCCTTGCTTGGATCAAATTCACTGGCGGAGAGCTGACTGGCCCTGTCGCTAAGTTCTTGACAGACCTGTCAAGCCAATTGACAGCTACTTTACAGCTTGAAGAAAATGATTTGGTCCTCTTTGTAGCAGATACTTTGGAGGTTGCCAATGCTGCACTGGGCGCTCTTCGTGTCCGACTGGGCAAGGAGTTAGGCTTGATTGACCCTGCTAAGTTTAACTACTTGTGGGTGGTAGATTGGCCGATGTTTGAGTGGTCTGAAGAAGAAGGCCGTTACATGAGTGCCCACCATCCATTTACCCTGCCACAAGACCAAACAGCCCATGAGTTGGAAGGAGATTTGAGCAAGGTACGGGCCATTGCCTACGATATCGTACTCAATGGCTACGAACTAGGTGGCGGTAGCTTGCGGATTAATCAAAAAGATTTGCAGGAACGCATGTTTAAGGCTTTAGGCTTCTCAGCTGAAGAAGCTCAGGAGCAGTTCGGTTTCCTCCTAGAAGCGATGGACTATGGTTTCCCACCGCATGGAGGTCTGGCCTTAGGTTTGGATCGCTTTGTAATGATCCTTGCTGGAGAAGAAAATATTCGTGAAGTCATTGCTTTTCCTAAGAATAACAAGGCTTCTGACCCGATGACTCAAGCGCCAAGCATAGTCGCTCCTGCTCAATTAGAGGAATTAAGTTTACAAGTAGAAGTTCATGAAAAAGACTAAGTATTATAAACACTTTCGCTTTTATATCCGTAGATTTGCCTATAATTTTAAATTATTGCAAGTCTTGAGAAGTATTTCCAGAGAAAAATATGCTGAAAAGATCTCGGCTTCTGTGCTCTACGGTTTTTTATCCGCCGTCGCAGTTAATTTCTTTTTTCAACCGGGGCATGTTTACTCAAGCGGAGCAACAGGTCTAGCGCAGATTGTTACTGCTCTCAGTACCCGATTTCTGGGTTTCACTATTCCGGTTTCCGTTACCTTTTATGCGATTAATATTCCGCTGATGATTTTGGCTTGGTACCAAATCGGGCATAAGTTTACGGTCTTTACTTTTATCACAGTTTCAATGAGCTCGCTTTTTATTCAGTTTGTTCCAGAAGTGACGCTGACGACCAATCCTATCATCAATGCGCTTTTTGGGGGTGTCGTCATGGGAGCGGGGATTGGCTTTGCTCTCAAGTCAAGTATTTCGAGCGGAGGCACAGATATTGTCAGTCTGACCATTCGCAAGAGGACAGGCCGCAATGTCGGCAGTATTTCCTTGATTGTGAATGGGATTATTATGCTGATTGCTGGTCTGACTTTTGGTTGGGAATACGCTCTCTACTCGATGATTACAATTTTTGTATCCAGTCGAGTGACCGATGCGGTCTTTACCAAGCAAAAGCGGATGCAGGCCATGATTATTACCAGCCATCCAGAAAGAGTGATTGATAAGATTCACAATAAACTGCACCGTGGAGCAACCATTATCAATGGAGCTGAGGGAACCTATAACCACGAACAAAAGGCGGTTTTGATTACAGTAATTACGCGTGCAGAGTTTAACGAATTTAAGTACATCATGAATCAGATAGATCCGACAGCGTTTGTCTCCGTGTCTGATAATGTACATATCTTGGGAAAATTTATAGAAGAATAAAATGCTTGTGGTTATTTTCTGACAGCAAATCTAAGGCATTTAATCATTTCTATATTGATTAAAATAATGACCGCGCTTTTCTCCAATATAAAAGACGTTTTCTTTCTCATCCGGATGACTCGGAATGGAAAGAGAACGTCTTTTTGTATTTTCATTATTTCAACACGATGACTTGTTTGGCAGCAAGAGTGTAGGACTTAGCCGATGGAAGAATGGATTTTTTCAACCCAATCTGCGGATACTGAACAAATAATTCTTGCTTGTATTGGTTATCATATACGACTTCTTCATTTGAGAAGTTTATGACAATCGTCATTTGTTGTTTACCTTGCTGAATACGATATTCGACAAGAGTAGGGCTGAGCCATTCTACTTTACAGGCTTTCCTGATAGCCTTACTTGTAGCAAGGTGAAGTAGGGGATTGGTTTTGCGGAATTCAATCAACCTTTGTAAAAACTCAATATCTTCCTGATAATGCAGGGAGCGAATCCAGTCTAGTTTGTTGATTTCATCAGGTTGATCATAGCTGTTGTCAATCAAATTTTTGGTGCGGAAGAATTCTTGACCGCTATGGATAAAGGGAACTCCCTGAGCAAGCAGAACAAGGTGCAGAGCTAAACGAGAATTGGCCAATCGGTTTCTGAGAGTGATTTCTGGATTCAGCAGATCGAAATAGTCAAAGACAGTTGCGTTGTCATGGCACTCTACGTAGTTAATAGCCTGTGAAGGACTGATAAAGTGAGGTGTGCCGCTCAAGCCGACATTCGCTGTTAGGATATTTTCCATTTGATTGGCTGATTGTTCATCCTCTGTCCTCTTTCCTTGAGCAATGGTTTGTTTTATAGTATTGCGGAAGTTATCGCTAAAGAAACCATAGTCGGGCAGTTGCTCAGCATTGTACTGATGAGCCAGCAATTCGGTGTCATAGCCAGTGTCCATTTGCCATCCTTCACCGTACAGATGGATATTTGGATAAAGTGCTTTGAGTTCCTGAGCAATTTCTTGCATGGTTTGAATATCAAGGATTCCCATGAGGTCAAAGCGGAAGCCATCAAAGCCATAGATACTGACCCACTGCTTAACGGATTGCTTAATGTAATGTCTAACCATAGCTTTTTCGCTGGCCACATCATTTCCGCAGAAAGTTCCATTTGTACGAAAACCAATAGCATCTAAGCGATAGAAATATCCGGGAACAATTTTTTCAAAAGCATAGCTGTCGGCATCATAAACGTGATTGTAAACCACATCCATAATAACGCTGATATCTGCTTGATGGTAGGTCTCAATGGCCTGTTGCAATTCAAAAATTCGATTATAGGGATCGTGTGGATTGGTGGCAAAGCTCCCATCAGGAACATTGTACTGTACAGGGTCATATCCCCAGTTGTAGACTAATTCAGGATGTTTCTCATCTACACTGCCAAAATCATACAAAGGCATCAACTGGACGTGAGTAATTCCTAGATCTTGGAGGTATTGCAGACCGAAATAATGACCATCTATTTCAGGGGATTCAGTCAGGGAATTGAACTTACCTGGTTGGGAAAAGCCAGCGTCCTTTTGCATAGAAAAATCTCGGACACTCATTTCATAGATGATGGCATCAGTTGGTTTCACCTGTGTTTTAGCACGATGGATTGGTTTTTTTATTTTATTCTGGTCAATAACAAAACTATTGCCGGAATTGGCATCGGATGATAGAGCGTAAGGATCGTGAACTTCTACCCACTTTCCATTTATTTTATGGAGATAGAAGTAAGCTTGGCCTTCCAGATCTCCTGCTACCTGAGTGTACCACGTCCCTTTTTTCTGACATTCCAAGGGATAAACTCTGGATTTGATATGAAGATGAACTTTTTCAGAAATTGGAGCCCAAAGTTTAAATTCAGTAGCATCCTTGCTATAATGTGCTCCTAAATCTTCACCAGCATAATCAAATAACTCATCAAAAATTGGTTTTTGGACAATGTGTCGATACTGGAGAATCGTATGATTCCGGTCCTGATCGTATATGGTATAAATTTTTGTCAGGTCAATTGGCTCATTGGCTGAGACAGTGTAGATAATCTGCTGTTCCTGATTGTTAATACTTTTAATCGTTAATGGGCTCGACCCATGATGATCTTCAAGAGTGAAATGGATAGAATAGGCGTCGAAGGTCTTGGCCAATTCAATAGTGATGATATTCTCGTCATCTAAATAGGCTTGAAAGGTGCGAAATGCCATAATTTCTCCTTAACGGGTGATGATAGTATGTTGGATAAGTTGACGGTAACAAATGTGCTTATTTTCTTTACTGTCTTTGATAATTTGAAAAAGGGTACGGAACGATTCCTTACCGAGTTCGATAGCGTTTATATCTATGTACGCCTCTACATCAATACGCGGTTTGATAGAGTCAAAGGTGATAATCGGTAATTGCTGGTCTTTATCTTTGAGATACTGGAGGGCTCCTTCTGCAGCCATACTGTCGGATGTTACAAATGCTTCAATCTCGTTGATTGGCATTTTTTCCATACTTTTATAGATACTATCCTCTAACAAAAAACCAAAAGAAAATTTCACTAGACTTTCATTCAGAGGAATAGCTGCTTCCTTAAGAGCCTGTTTGTAGCCTGCAAAACGGTCTTGAGAGACGACCAGCTCTTTATTCCCAGCTAGAAATGCAATTTTCCGGTAACCTTGATCAATAAAATATTTAGTCGCATCGTAGCCAGCCTTGATGTTGTCATTATCTACTAGAGAGATAAATGGCAACACGGCTTTCCCTAAGATAAGGAAGGGGAATTGATTGCTTGCTGCAAACTCAACCAGCGGGTCGTTGGGCTTAGAATAAAGGAAGATCAAACCGTCTACGCGTTTTCCAAAGATCATTTGTTTGATATTTTCTAAGCGATGTTTTTCGTCCTGCCCAGTGCTAAGCTGAATGGCATAGTCGTAGTCTGAAGCGACTTGTGAAATGCCTCGTAGGACAGTTGGAAAGAATGGGTTTTGGTAAAAACCATCCGAATCATCTGGCAGGACCAGACCGATGACCTGGGTTGACTGACTGACCAGACTTCTGGCGTTGAGATTTGGATGATAGTCTAGCTCTTTCATAGCAGCGCGGACGCGCTTTTTAGTCTCCTCACTGATGGTTGATTTGTTTTGTACGACGCGTGTCACTGTTGAGGGAGACACACCTGCTAATTTCGCTACTTCTTTGATAGTAACGCGCATAATAACCTCCTAATTTCTGAAATCCTCATCGCGGAAATGTGTTTTGTAAAAAATAATCACTAAATAAAGAACAAACAAGATGTTTTGTACGGTGATAATCGTAGGCAGACTTTGTCCAAATAATCCACAAACCAGTCCGATGATAGTTGGCAATCCTAAGCAGTTGAGGATAAAGTGATAGCATTCTTTAAAGGTTTTAAAAGAAAATAGCCGTGATTTCTTGGTCAGATAGAGCAGGAAGGAAGCACCGAGTGCCAGAAAGGCAAAGTTGATGCTAAAGAGGAAACCTGCAGAGAGGACTAGAAAGAGGCTGACAACCAAGCGGTTTTGTTGGAACCAGTCTTTAGAAATGGCTTTGGTCAGGGCTTCTTTACTTTTCAGAGCCTTCTGGTCAATGGCTTGATAGCGGATATTGGCCAGTTCTTTGCCTTCTTTAGTGATTTTGAGATTTTCTTTGTCGAAGTAAAGCGTTAGTTCCTTGCCTAATTTTAGCTCCTCGTGATGGCCGATAATGACGGTCCCAGCGGCATTGCGATGAATGCCTTCAGGATTTTCAGTGGTCAGTATGTGGTCTTTCATCTGAGCGTGATGGTCAAAGTCAATCGTCACGTCTTCATCCAAAGTGTCAAAAGCCTTGTCAACAAAGGTATCCAGAGCATAGCTCGTCAAAGACGCTGTCTGAATCGCCACAGGAATCAAAGATAGAGAAATCAAAAAGACGCTGGTAAAGATGAGCTGGAACCAGCTGAGCATGCGACGATTGGCGAAGGTTTTTCTAAAACCAATCAAGCTCGAAAAATAATTAAAAGGATAAGGTAACATAGCTGTCTCTTTCTAAAATTATAATCAGGTGGTGGCCAATAAGTAAATTATTGGCTGCCATATAACTATAATCGCGTTTTAATCAAAAATAGGGTGGGACAAGATTATCCCTTGTCTCCACCACTTGTTAAACCAGATACAAAATTCTTTTGCAGGAAGAAGAAGAGAATACAGATTGGAAGGGCAGTGAGAATCGCACCGGCAGCAAAGAAGGCAATTTTTTGATTCTTGACATCGCTGACGAAGGTACGAAGACCAACTGCAACCGTATAAAATTCTTTTTCACGAAGAAGGAAGCTAGAGAGGATGTAGTCTCCGAAAGGTCCCATGAAGGCCCAGAGAGCTTGCACAGCAATCATTGGACGAACGAGAGGCAGGACAATCTGCCAGAAGCGTCTGAAATGACCAGCGCCATCTAATTTAGCTGATTCATCCAGAGACATAGGAACTGTATCGAAGTAGCCTTTCATCAACCAAGCATTCATTGGAATACCACCACCCACATAAAGGAAGATGAGGAACCAGCTTTGGTTGAGGGCGTTGAGCATCAGCGCCATAACGAAGAAGGCGGTCAGAGCTGCAATCGTTGGCACCATTTGAATAATCAAGAAGAAGACCAAACTTTGCTTTCTTGCGATGAAATTATAACGGCTGTAAGCATAACCTGCAAGTACCACTATACTGGTTTGGACAACCATTGTCAAGACGGCAATGATAATGGTATTAAAGTACCAAGTGCCATAAAGAGTCTCTGAGAAGAGACGAGAGAAGTTTTCCAGACTGAAGTTGATGTCTGTGTCTAGCTTGAAGGCTACGACATTCCCCGTCTTGAAAGCAGACATGATCGTAATCAAGAGCGGGTAGAGAATGATAATGGAAAGTACTACAAGGTAGAGATAGGTCAAACTATGGTTGATAAAACGTTTAAATTTAACAGAACTATTCATCTTATACATCCTCCATATCAAATGCGTGTAGTTTCTTGAAGGCAATCATAGAGATAGAGATGACGATGATGGAGATGATGAGGGTAACGGCCGCCGCCATTGAATATTGCGGTGCTGTACCTGTGGTTAGACGATAAATCCAAGAGATAAGGATATCAGTTGAACCGGCTCCTCCACCGACACTACCAGGACCACCTGCATTGAAGAGGTAGATGATTGAGAAGTTATTAAAGTTAAAGGTGTATTGACTGATCAAAGTTGGTGCTGCAACCGCCAATATCATCGGGAAAGTGATGCTGCGGAATTTCTGCCAAGCATTGGCTCCGTCGATGTAGGCTGCTTCGTAAAGGTCATTTGGAATGGACTGCAAAATACCTAAGGTCAAAACATAGATATAAGGGAATCCAAGCCAACCTTGCATCATGATAAGGGCAATCTTAGTCCAAGTCGGATCAGTCTTCCACGGAATCAGATGTCCATCCAAGAAAGGAAGAACTTTGCTGAGAAGCGGGATGACCTGAGTATTGATGGCCCCGATACTATCGTTGAACATATTTGAGAAGGTCAAGATAGTGATAAAGGCTGGAACAGCCCAAGGAAGCAAGAAGATAACACCGAAAATCCGTTTTCCTTTGATGAATGGCTGGTTAGCAATAATAGCAGTAAAAATACCGACTACGATTTGTAGAGTAGAGGCTGCCAACGCCCAGATGATGGTCCAAGTCAAGACAGAACCAAAGGCAGCACGGAAGGTGCTCAGTTGCCAAATGTTAGCAAAGTTGGTAAAGCCAACCCAATCCAAGAGTTTATTTGGTGGCAGGTGTTTGAAATCATAGTTTGTAAAGGCGATCAAGAGTGTCACCAAGACAGGGAAAATGATTGCAAAGGTCATCGCAAGGTAGGAAGGAATGATGAGCAAGTAAGGGAAGCCATTTTCGTAGATTCCGTTAGTCATTTCCTTTAAGGTAGTGTGAACAGGGTAGTCATTATTCCACTGCCTAGCAACCGTACGGGCATCTTTCAAATTGAAGCCATAGAAAATCAGGAAAAATATCACGAGGATGAGATGGAAGGCACCACGAATCAGCATGAAGAGTGAATTGTCACCGCGTACTTCCCCAAGAGTGATGAGATTTTCAATTTCTGGCAGGGCAATAGCTACAAAATAAGCTAAGAATGCGATAGTAACCCCAAGAAAGATGTATCCTTTGGCTTTTTGATCATTATAGATTTGCCCCAACCCTGGAATGAGGGAGCGCAACATGGCTTGTTTGGGATCTTTTTTTGTCATTGTAGTCTCCTTAAGATACGAGAAAGATTGAGGAATTGCACAAATACAATCCCTAATCCGAGTTTTGCTTATTAGAATATGAGAACAATCAGAGTAGAAGCCCTATTCTATCAAACAAGGGGTAGGGAAAATTCCCACCCCTCTATTTAAGCTTGTTTATTAGTTACCAAATTTTTGATCGATTGTTTCCTTGATCAATTTAACAGCATCTTCAGCTGCAGTTTTAGCATCTTTCTTGCCGCTTACAGCATCGAAGAGCATGTTCTTAGCTGGATCCCAAACAGTACTCATTTCAGAGATGTTTGGCATTGGTTCTGCAGATTTGAACTGTTTAACAACTGCGTCCGTCAATTCATCTTTCTTGCTTACAGCGTATTCACGTGCTTCTGTGTTCGCAGGAACTTCGTTTGTTGCATCGTAAAGAGCTTTTTGTTGTGCAGTTGATGCAAGGAAGTTAACGAATTTTTGTGCGCCTTCAATGTTCTTAGAACCAGCAGGGATAACCCAAGCTTTACCACCACCAAAGGCTTTGTATTCTTTGCCGTTTGGAAGTGTTGGGATAGTTGCTACGCCGTAGTTTACTTTAGCTTCTTTAAGAGCTGCAGCTTTCCAAGGGCCATCAATGATTGCTGCAGTTTTTCCGTTTTGGAATTGAGTTTGAATCAGGTTAGCAGCACCTTCTGTATCTTGCATACCTTTAGGCCATTTTTCATACCAAGTTTTAGCGTATTCAATTCCTTTGATAGAACCTTCGTTAGCCAAACCGATATCTTTAGGATCTGTACCGTCTTTACCGAAGACATAAGCACCGTTTCCAGCAAGAAGACCGTAAGCGTAGTAGAAGTTTGTCCAGTCAGCAAGGAAAGCAGATGTTTTACCTTCTTCGCCTTCAAAAGCGTACTTGCTGTCTTTTGCCAATTCTTCAACTTCAGCAAAAGTTGTTGGAGCTTTTTGGATCAAGTCTTTGTTGTAGTACATTACCAAAGTTTCGATAACCGCAGGAGCACCATAAGTAGTTCCATCGATTGTTACAAGAGATTTAGTAGTGTTATCAGTCTTAGCTTCCTTCTCTAGCTCAACTTCTGAAAGTTGTCCATCTGCACCAAGGCTTCCTACGCGGTCGTACGGAGCCATCATAACATCTGGGGATTTGCCAGATTGGTTGTCGAGTGAAAGGTTGTCAAGGCCTGTAAGGGCGTCACCTGTTTTGATTGTAACTTTAGTGCCAGTTTCTTTTTCATAAGCTTTGGCAACTTCTTCCATGTAGCTCTTGTAGCCTTCATCTACATAAGCTGTAATTTCGTTGCTTGCAGCAGCATCTTTATTAGAAGACTTGCTTCCGCAGGCCGCCAAAAGTAAACCAGCTAAAGTAACGGTTCCTAACACAGCCACGCTCTTTAACACTCTATTTTTCATGATTATTCCTCCTAAAGAATAAAAAAATGTAATGATTTCTAAGAAAGCGGTTACTCAGCGCAAACGTTTTCTTGACTAAAAATAATTTTAACACAAAAAGTAAACGTTTGCAATAGCTTTTTGAAAAAAATTAAAGAATTTTTAAAAAGGTCTGTGATCACCCTATTTATAATAGAATAGATACAGTTTTTTAGTGTGAAAAACAAAAAAATATCAAAAAAGCTTGCGCTTTAAAAAAAAATAAGTTATAATCTAATCGACGCAAACGTTTTCACTGAATAAAGTAGGGAACGGCAGGAAAATTTTTTTGAGGTGACAACATGAAAGCAAGACAAAGTGGTGTATTGATGCACATTTCCTCTTTGCCAGGTAAATACGGGATTGGCTCTTTTGGTCAGTCTGCTTATGATTTTGTGGATTTCTTAGTTAGAACTAAGCAACGCTATTGGCAAATTTTGCCTTTGGGAACCACCAGTTATGGAGATTCTCCTTATCAGTCGTTCTCAGCGTTTGCTGGAAATACACATTTCATTGACTTGGACTTTTTAGTTAATGAAGGTTTACTGAGCGAAGAAGATCTGCACGGTATTAATTTTGGCGATAATCCTCGAGAAGTGGATTATGCAAAAATTTTTGAGGCTCGTCGTCCGCTTTTGGAAAAAGCGGTTGCTCGCTTCCTTGAAACTGGAGATGTTGACAGTTTTTATCGCTTTGCTGAAGAAAATGCAGCTTGGCTGGAAGTTTTTGCAGAATATATGGCTATCAAGGAACATTTTGATAACCTAGCTTGGACAGAGTGGCCAGATGAGGCTATCCGTCGTCGTGAAGTTGACCGTTTGGCTCATTACCGCAGCGAATTATCAGATAAATTGGTTTATCACCGTGTGACTCAGTATCTTTTCTTCAAGCAATGGCTACAACTCAAAGCCTATGCAAACAAGCATCATATTGAAATTGTTGGAGATATGCCGATTTATGTTGCGGCTGACAGCTGCGATGTTTGGTCTCAGCCTCATTTCTTCAAAACAGACGAAGTAGGCAAGCCAACCTGTGTTGCTGGATGTCCGCCAGATGAGTTTTCTGCGACTGGCCAACTTTGGGGCAACCCAATCTATGACTGGGAAGCAATGGATCGTGACGGCTATGTTTGGTGGATTGATCGTTTGCGCGAAAGTTTCAAGATTTACGATATTGTTCGAATTGACCACTTCCGTGGCTTTGAGTCTTACTGGGAAGTACCAGCTGATTCTGAAACATCTGCAACTGGTAAATGGGTGAAAGGTCCTGATTACAAACTTTTTGCAGCTGTTAAAGAAGCACTTGGTGAACTCAATATTATTGCAGAGGATCTTGGCTTCATGACCAATGAAGTAATTGAGCTGCGTGAACGCACTGGATTCCCAGGCATGAAGATTCTTCAATTTGCTTTCAATCCGAATGATGAAAGTATTGACAGCCCGCATTTAGCGCCAAACAATTCCGTTATGTACACAGGAACTCATGATAATAACACGGTTCTTGGCTGGTATCGTGATGAAATTGATGATCCAACCCGCGAATACATGGCTCAGTACACTAATCGTAAAGAATACGAAACAGTTCCGCATGCTATGCTTCGCACTATCTTTGCTTCTGTCAGCTTTATGGCCATTGCTACTATGCAGGATCTGCTGGAATTGGACAGCTCAGCACGGATGAACTATCCATCTACTATTGGCGGTAACTGGGCATGGCGGATGACGGCTGAAGAGCTGAATCCAATCGTCGAAGGTGAGCTTTACAGCTTGACCAAGACTTACCGTCGTATGAATACCGATTTAATTAATAAGTAAAGAATAGCTAATTAGACTTGAAGGGAGTAATCATGTCAAACTTACAAACTTATATCAAAAATACTTATTCAAAAAATCTTGCTGATTGCAGCAACGAAGAACTCTATCTGGCTCTTTTGAACTACACTAAATTAGCCAGCGCTCAAAAGCCAGTTAATACTGGTAAGAAAAAACTCTACTATATTTCAGCAGAGTTCCTGATTGGTAAACTTTTGTCTAACAACTTGATCAACCTTGGACTTTACGATGATGTGAAGCAAGAGTTGGCAGATGCTGGCAAGGACTTGATCGAGGTAGAAGAAGTTGAGTTGGAGCCGTCTCTGGGTAACGGAGGCTTGGGTCGTTTGGCTGCCTGCTTCTTGGACTCTATTGCGACATTGGGTCTCAATGGTGATGGTGTAGGACTGAACTACCACTTTGGTCTTTTCCAACAGGTTTTGAAAAACAACGAACAGACAACTATTCCTAACTTCTGGCTGACTGAGCAAAACTGGTTGGTTCGCTCTAGCCGTAGCTACCAAGTGCCATTTGCTCACTTCACTCTGACATCTACTCTTTATGATATTGATGTGCCAGGTTACAAGACAGAAACTAAGAACCGTCTTCGTCTCTTTGATTTGGACTCAGTGGATGCGGATATCATCACAGACGGTATTGACTTCGATAAGACAGATATCGCTCGCAACTTGACTCTTTTCCTTTACCCAGACGACAGCGACAAGCAAGGTGAATTGCTCCGTATCTTCCAACAATACTTCATGGTTTCAAACGGTGCGCAATTGATTATTGACGAAGCAATCGAAAAAGGAAGCAACTTGCATGACCTTGCGGACTACGCAGTTGTACAAATCAACGATACTCACCCATCAATGGTGATCCCTGAATTGATCCGTCTTTTGACTGTACGTGGTATCGAACTTGATGAAGCAATCTCTATCGTTCGTAGCATGACTGCCTACACTAACCACACCATCCTTGCTGAAGCCCTTGAAAAATGGCCTCTTGAATTCTTGCAAGAAGTGGTTCCTCACTTGGTACCAATCATTGAAGAATTGGATCGTCGTGTCAAAGCAGAGTACAAAGATCCAGCTGTTCAAATCATTGACGAGAGCGACCGTGTACACATGGCCCACATGGATATCCACTATGGCTACAGTGTTAACGGGGTTGCAGCACTCCATACAGAAATCCTGAAAAATTCTGAGTTGAAGGCTTTCTACGATATTTATCCAGAAAAATTCAACAACAAGACAAACGGGATTACTTTCCGTCGCTGGCTCATGCACGCTAACCCACGTCTGTCTAGCTATTTGGATGAGCTTCTGGGACGTGACTGGCACCATGATGCTGCTAAATTGGAAGGCTTACTTGACTTTGCTGGTAAGCAAGAAGTGAAGGAAAAACTGGAAGACATCAAGTCTCACAACAAACGTAAATTGGCTCGTCACTTGAAGGAGGCTCAAGGTGTAGAAATCAATCCAGACTCTATCTTTGACATCCAAATCAAGCGTCTGCACGAGTACAAACGCCAACAGATGAATGCTTTGTATGTCATCCACAAATACTTGGATATCAAGGCTGGCAACATTCCTGCTCGTCCAATCACAGTCTTCTTTGGTGGTAAAGCAGCTCCTGCTTATACAATTGCTCAAGATATCATCCACCTCATTCTTTGCTTGTCAGAAGTGATTGCTAATGATCCTCAAGTGGCTCCACACCTGCAAGTAGTTATGGTTGAAAACTACAATGTTACAGCGTCTAGCTTCCTGATTGCAGCTGGTGATATTTCTGAGCAAATCTCACTTGCTTCTAAAGAAGCTTCAGGTACTGGTAACATGAAATTCATGCTTAACGGTGCTTTGACACTTGGTACCATGGACGGTGCCAATGTGGAAATTGCTGAATTGGTTGGCGAAGACAATATCTACATCTTTGGTGAAGATTCAGAAACTGTTATCGACCTTTATGCTAAGTCAGCTTACAAGCCTAGCGAATTCTATGCTCGTCAAGCAATCAAACCATTGGTGGACTTCATCGTAAGCGATGCTATTCTGGCCGTTGGTAAGAAAGAACGTTTGGAACGCCTTTACAATGAGTTAATGAACAAAGACTGGTTCATGACTCTACTTGACTTGGAAGACTATATCAAAGTCAAAGAGCAAATGCTTGCAGACTACGAAGACCGCGATGTTTGGATGGAAAAAGTCATTGTGAACATCGCAAAAGCTGGTTTCTTCTCAGCAGACCGTACAATCCAACAATACAATGACGAAGTATGGCATTTGGAGAACTAATTCCAATGACCATTAAAACTCTCAAGAACATTTTCTTGAGAGTTTTTTGCTTGTCTTCTAAAAGAGCAATTTCTAAGAATAGGAGGGACTCTTGCCTTTGGAGCTCTTTCGTTGTATAATAACATATAAGTTTTTGAAAAAGGAGAAAGTGATGAAAAAGCCAATTTATCTTTATATTTTAGTCGGTCTGTCTTTGCTCTTGTCTTTATTGGGACTATATGCTACGATGGTGCCTTCCACTCCTAAAAGTGCAGCGGCCTATGAAGGAGCAGGTATTCCTGAAGATGTTGTAAAACAGCTGGTAGATTACACTGCTAAAAATAGTGAATTTGTACAGAATCCACTAAACAAAATTTTGGCCATTCTCAGTCTGATTGTGATCATTGCGGCATTAGTCTTCTTGATTCGTAAGAATATTGTCTATGCAAATTTGACTTATCTTGCCTATCTTGTAATTAGCATCATTGGGATTGCCTATAGTTATATCGGTGCTTCTTCTTTGCTAAACGTTTTAGACGCGCAGTATCGTGAGCTTGTATCAGGTGGACTTTTAATTTCAACAGTTGTTATGTTGGTGATAAACCTGATCTTTTTAGGCTTGGTTCTTTATAAATTTATGAAGCAGCAAAAAGAATTGGAAAAGGATGAGTTGGGATAAGGGCTCTTCCCAATAGCAGATTAAGATTTGACAAAAAACATCCGAGAGCTTACAATTTAAGGAGTTCTCAGATGTTTTTTATTTAGAATGGAGAAAATATGAAAGTTTCCTTAGTTTATATCAGCCTGAGTGGCAATACAGAAAGCTTTGTCCGCCGTTTGACAGATTATTTGCTGGAACATCATCCAAGTTTAGAAGTGGAAAAAATTCATATCAAAGACTTGGTTAAAGAAGGCCAGCCTTTCTTTGAAATGCAAAACCAATTTATTGCTTTTCTGCCGACTTATTTAGAAGGCGGAAATGGTGTGGATAATGGTGATGTCGAAATTTTAACGACAGATGTTGCAGATTTCATTGCTTACGGCAATAATGCCAGCAAGTGTTTTGGGGTTGTCGGCAGTGGCAATCGCAACTTTAACAATCAATATTGTCTGACTGCCAAGCAATATGCAAAACGCTTTGGCTTCCCCGTATTGGCTGATTTTGAAATGCGTGGAATGCTAGGAGATATCAAAAAAGTTGCTGGAATCATTGAGCACCTCTACCAAATCGAGGATTAAGACAAGAAAAACGCATGAAGTCACCGTTTTGTGGAACGAACTTCATGCGTTTTTGTCTTCTTTTAATGTTAGATGGAAGAAGCGGATTGCTTTCCGTCCTTATATATTACATTTTTTCAGGGGCATCGACACCAAGTAAGCGCAGGGCTTCTTTTAATACTAGAGCGGTTGAGTAGCTAAGCGCCAAGCGACTGTCGCGTTCAGGGCTATCGTCTAAGATGCGGGTATGAGCATAGTATTTGTTGAAAGCTTGAGCTAGACTGATGGCATACTTGGCAACTAGAGATGGCTCAAAGTTGTCAGCTGCACGTTTGACTACGCGAGCAAAGTCTTGGAGTAGTTTGATAATTTCCCAGCTTTCAGCATCGTTTAGACTGTAATTTGCCTCTGGATTTGGCTGGAAGTCAGCCTTGCGCAAAATAGACTGGATACGGGCATAAGCGTATTGGATATATGGACCAGTTTCTCCTTCAAAGGAAACCATAGCTTCCAAATCGAAATCGTAACCGTTGCGACGATCCGTCTTAAGATCGTAAAATTTAACGGCACCAACACCGACTGCGTGGGCAACAGCTTCTTTGTTTTCCAAATCTGGATTTTTCGCTTCAATCTGCGCCTTGGCACGGCTGATAGCTTCTTGAAGAGTAGGCTCTAGCAGAATGATATTGCCCTTACGTGTTGACAGTTTTTGGCGGTTCTTGGTGACCAGACCGAAGTCCACGTGGATCATATCGTCGCTCCAGTCAAAGCCCATCTTTTTCAGGACAGCCTTGAGCTGACGGAAGTGGTTGGATTGTTCCTGTCCTACTACATAGACATTTTTGACAAAGTTATACGTGCGGGCACGATACATTGCTGTCGCGATATCACGGGTGATATACAGAGTGGCACCGTCTGATTTTTTAATCATAGCTGGTGGAAGGTTGACATCATCCAAGTCCACAATGCTGGCACCCTTAGATTCTTTCAGGAGGCCCTTGTCTTCCAAGATTTGTACACCTTCGTCCATCTTGTCATTGTAAAAGGCTTCACCGTTTAGACTATCAAATTGGACGCCTAGCAAGTCATAGATACGGTTGAATTCGACCAGACTTTCATCGCGGAACCATTGCCAGAGTTCGGTTGCTTCTGGATCTCCATCTTCCAGCTTTTTGAACCAGAGACGTCCTTCGTCATCTAAGCTTGGATCATTTTCGATTTCAGCGTTGATGCGGACATAGAGTTCCAAGAGTTCATCAATTGGGTTGGCCTCGACAGCTGCCTTGTTACCCCATTTCTTATAGGCAACCATGAGGAGCCCGAATTGTTTGCCCCAATCACCCAAGTGATTGACCTTGATGGTATTGTAGCCTAGCTTGCGGAAGATATTGGACAAAGCATCTCCGATAACGGTCGAACGAAGGTGACCAACAGAGAAAGGTTTAGCAATGTTAGGGCTGGATAGGTCGATTGTGACATTTCCATTCTTGCCTTCATCTTGCTGGCCATAATCAGCGCCTTCTTTAATCACTTCTTTGATGACTTGGCCAGAGATTTCTGCCTTATTGAGGAAGAAGTTGACGTAAGGCCCAGTTGCAACAACTTTTTCAAAATAAGTGGTGTCAAGTTTTTCTACAATATCAGCAGCGATAGCTTGTGGAGCCTTGCGTTCTACCTTTGCAAGAGAGAAGGCAGGAAAGGCAATATCCCCAAGATCGGAACTTTTTGGTTGCTCTAATAAATTTAAAATCGCGTCTTGGTCAAGGCCGTTAATTACCTTAGCCAATTCGCTGGCTATTAATTGTTTATTATCCATATTTACTCCTTTGGGTCTTTTGTTACTATTCTATCACATTTTTAATGGAATCTTCAATTTTTTTGGGCCTAATCTGAATTTTTTGGTATAATTAAGGGATAAATATTCAAAAGAATGAGGTAAAAATGAAGAAAATCGATCGTCATCAGATAATCAAAATGATGATTAAGCAAGAAAAGCTAGGAACGCAGAAAGAGATTCAGGAACGATTAGAGAAACAGGGAATTTTTGTAACTCAAACGACTCTTTCGCGGGATCTGCGCGAGATTGGTTTAACAAAGCTTCGGAAAAACAATCAAATTTATTATATTGTAGCGCAGGAAACAGAGGAAATGAACTTGGTTGAATTCTTAGCTAAGCATATTCAAAGTGTTGCTAGGGCTGAATTTTCACTGGTTTTCAGAACTGGTTTGGGAGAAGCAACTGTGTTGGCTAATGTTGTTGATGGAGCCTTGGATGACCGGATTTTAGGAACTGTGGCTGGCGCCAATACTTTATTGGTTATTTGTCGAGATAGGGCGGCAGCTGAGGAAATAGAGGGGAATGTCAAGGAACGGATGGCATAGATAGCTATGTTGGAGAGGGCAAAGAGGTTGGAGACAGAGTCTTAGCCTCGTTTATTTTGCATGAGAAGACTTATTTTCAGGGAAAGTCTCTGGCTAGGTTTTTGGAAAGGATAAAAATGGCAGCAGAAAAATTATCACCCGGTATGCAGCAGTATGTGGATATCAAGAAGGACTATCCAGATGCCTTTCTGCTTTTTCGTATGGGCGATTTCTATGAGTTGTTTTATGATGATGCGGTCAATGCGGCTCAGATTTTAGAGATTTCTTTGACCAGCCGCAATAAAAATGCGGACAATCCCATTCCTATGGCAGGAGTGCCTTATCATTCGGCTCAACAGTACATTGATGTTTTAGTCGAATCAGGTTATAAGGTAGCGATTGCTGAGCAGATGGAGGACCCCAAACATGCAGTCGGTGTGGTTAAGAGGGAGGTGGTCCAAGTCATCACCCCAGGGACAGTTGTAGACTCTAGCAAACCTGATGCAGCAAATAATTTCTTGGTTGCTCTGGATTGGGCAGACGGAGTCTATGGTCTAGCCTACATGGATTTGGTGACAGGTGAGTTTCAGGTGACCAGTCTGAAGGACTTTTCTCTAGTTTGCGGAGAGATTCGCAATCTGCGGGCTCGAGAGGTAGTATTGGGTTATACCTTGTCTGAGGCGGAGGAGCAGGTCCTGGCAGGTCAGATGAATCTCCTTTTGTCTCCTGTCAAGGAGCCTTTGGATGATGTCCAGCTCTTAGGCAGTGATTTGTTGCCTATTGAGTACCAGACGGCGGGGAAACTATTGGCTTATGTTCGCCAGACCCAGATGCGGGAGCTCAGCCACCTTAAGAAAGCCCATCATTATCAAATTCAGGACTATTTGCAGATGGACTATGCCACCAAGGCTAGTTTAGACCTTACAGAGAATGCCCGAACTGGTAAGAAGCATGGTAGTCTTTACTGGCTGATGGATGAGACCAAAACAGCTATAGGAGGACGCTTATTGCGGACGTGGATTCAACAGCCCTTGATTGACCAGAAGCGGATTGTCCGCCGTCAGGATGTAGTCCGGATTTTTCTGGATCATTTCTTTGAGCGGAGTGATTTGACAGAAAGCCTTAAGGGAATCTATGATATTGAACGGCTAGCCAGCCGAGTATCCTTTGGTAAGACCAATCCCAAGGATCTGCTGCAGCTGGCTTCAACCTTGAGCAATGTCCCTCAAATCAAAGCTATTTTGCAGGGCATTGGTAGTCCGGTGCTGGATGAGCTGATCGGTCGTTTGGATGAAATCCCAGAATTGGCTGCCTTGATTAGCTCTGCTATTTCTCCAGATGCCCCTCATATCATCACTGAGGGTAATATCATTCGGACCGGTTTTGATGAGACCTTGGACAAGTACCGGGTGGTCATGAGGGATGGGGCTGGTTGGATTGCTGCTATCGAGGCTAAGGAGCGGGAAGCCAGTGGAATCAATAATCTAAAAATTGATTACAATAAAAAAGATGGTTACTACTTCCATGTGACTAATTCCCAGCTAGCTCATGTACCTAGCCATTTCTTCCGCAAGGCGACGCTGAAAAATTCCGAGCGTTTTGGGACAGAGGAACTGGCGCGGATTGAGGGAGAGATGCTGGAGGCGCGTGACAAGTCCGCCAATCTGGAATATGAGATTTTCATGCGGATTCGGGAGGAAGTAGGTAAGTATATCCAACGCTTGCAGGAACTGGCCGTTGCCTTGGCCACGGTGGATGTTCTCCAGAGCTTTGCGGTTGTCGCTGAGACCCAGCATCTGGTTTGCCCGGTCTTTACCGAGGAGCGAGCTCTAACTGTCGAAAAGGGGCGGCATGCTGTGGTTGAGAAAGTTATGGGAGCCCAGAGCTATATTCCTAATAGTATCACCTTGGATCCAGTTACCAATATCCAGTTGATTACCGGCCCTAATATGAGTGGGAAATCAACTTATATGCGCCAGTTAGCCATCATCGTCATCATGGCACAGATGGGCTCCTATGTACCGGCGGAATCTGCTAGTCTCCCTATTTTTGATGCGATTTTCACTCGAATCGGGGCAGCGGATGATTTGGTGTCCGGCCAATCCACCTTTATGGTGGAGATGATGGAGGCCAACCGGGCCATTCGGCAGGCTAGCGATCGTTCGCTCATTCTCTTTGATGAGCTGGGGCGCGGGACGGCTACCTATGATGGAATGGCTCTGGCTCAGGCTATTATCGAATACATTCATGACCGAACAGGGGCCAAGACTCTCTTTGCGACCCACTATCATGAGCTGACGGCTTTGGAGGATAGCCTAAAGCACTTGGAGAATGTCCATGTTGCTACCTTGGAACAGGATGGCCGAGTCACTTTCCTCCATAAGATTGAGCAAGGACCGGCTGATAAGTCCTATGGGATTCATGTGGCGAAGATTGCCGGACTTCCGGATGACTTATTAGGCCGAGCTGACCATATCCTAAGTCAGCTAGAAAGTCAAGAAAGACAGACATTGGCAGCTTCTCCTAAGTCAGCAGGTAGTCAGCAAGTGGCTGAACAAATTTCCCTTTTTGCAGAAGGAGCGGAAAATCCAGTTCTGACTGAATTGAGAAATTTGAATATCTATAATATGACTCCGCTGGAGGCTATGAGAGTCTTAGCAGAATTACAAAAGAAATTATAAACCAAAAACCTAGTGATGAAAATTTACTAGGTTTTTAAAAATTTTAAGATATTTTGTATAAATATTTGAAATTTCTTCAAGACAGAGGTAAAACGATATTAACATAACAATAGCAAATGATAGAATCCTGATTGGATAGTTAGAGTCACCCAAATGGGCTCATTTTATATGAACCTGTTTATTTAAGTATCTTATGTCATTAAATTTGGACTAGAACTTGCAGAAAAACAGAAAATCATTGACTATTCTATGAGCTTAGCTTGTAAGGAGCAGAGATAGAATCGTTGCAACTCTGCTCGTTTCTGATAGTCGTCTTTTGAATATGTTTGCTGTAATCTTTAGTCCTTCTATTACTATTTCATAAAGAAGAATCCTTATGTCAGTATTTTATGTACCTTCTGCCAACCTTATTGGAGCCGGTGTTGTCAATGAAATTGGCTCTTACATCAAGGAGCTCGGCTACCGCAAAGCGTTGTTAGTAACGGATAGTTTTCTTGCTTCCGGCCCTTTGCTCGCCAAAGTGACCAAACCTCTTGATGATGCTGGTATTTCTTACGTCCTTTTTAAAGATGTAGAGCCAAATCCGACCTGTAAAAATGTCATGGACGGACTTGCTGTTCTCAAGGAAGATGCTTGTGATTTTATCATTTCCTTCGGTGGGGGATCCCCGCAAGATGCAGCAAGCTGTATTTCTGTAATTGCTACTAATGGTGGAAAACCTCAGGATTATGAGGGTCTTCATAAATCTAAAGAAAAAGGCTTGCCAGTCGTAGCCATTAATACGACTGCGGGAACTTCGGCTGAAATTACGATAAACTACGTTATCACAGATGAAGATCGTAAAGTAAAAATGGTAATGGTTGACAAGAATAGTTTGGCTGCTATTTCAGTCAATGATCCTGAATTAATGTATGACAAACCTAAATCCTTGACTGCTGCAACGGGAATGGATGCCTTGACTCATGCGATTGAATCCCTGGTTACTCCGGGAGCTTATCCAATTACAGAGAAGCTTTCTATGGGAGCGATTGAATTGATTCGGGAAAACCTGCCAAAAGTTGTTGAAAACGGCCATGATGCTGAAAGTCGTGCCAATATGGTCAATGCAATTTTCCTTGGAGGAATGGCTTTTAACAATGCAGGTCTTGGCTATGTTCACTCGATGGCTCACCAGTTGGGAGCTGTTTACAATCTTCCTCACGGGGTTTGCTGTGCCATGTTGCTTCCAATTGTTGAACGAGAAAATGCTAAACGTGTTCCAGAAAAATTCCGTCTAGTGGCACGTGCTCTCGGATTTGATATTGCTGGCAAAACGGATGTCGAATGTGCAGAATATGCCATCGCTGAAATCGAACGTCTGTCTGAAGTGGTGGGGATTCCAAAGAGATTGACAGAATTAAATATCAAGGAAGAAGAATTCGACTTTGAATATCTTTCTAAAAATGCTTTGATTGATGCCTGCGCTCCAGGAAATCCATTTATGCCAACCTTAGAAGAAACCATTGCGATGTACAAAAAATTGTTTTAAAAAATAGAAAAAGGCTTAAAACGTTGGTTTTAAGCCTTTTATGATGGTTAAATTACCCTATTTGTAGATGATTTTTAAGTATTATTTTTGTCTTGCAATTGTCTGTTAATAGTTTCGATTTTTCTTTTGGTAGACAGGTAAAGCAAACCCCAGACAATAAAATAAACTAGACTGAATTCAACACCAATCGATAGGATAGTGCCTACCAAAGTGGCTGCGGGGAGCCAGCCCGCCAAGATGGAAACAGGAATCAGAGTTGTAATGGCGAGTAAATAATGACTGAGACTAGACTTTAAAATGCTCCAATCTTTTTGGAAGATGACTTGGCTATATCCAAGCACAGCTCCGAAAATAAACCAGATGAACATACAGTACAGCATCATAATAGAAGGGTGGATATGGTGGTTCATGAAGAAGAGACCAACATGGGATTTTGGGTCTAAAGGCAGATAATTTGGTATTTTCAAATAGGAAATAAGCATTGAAATACCTAAACCGATGAAAATACCGCCAAAACCGGATAAGATAATTTTTGTTGCTTTCATAATTCTAATTTCTCCTTTATGGCTTTTAAGTAACGTCGGGACGAGTAGGTCATATCGCCGTTTTTTAGGAAAATTTGTACCAGTCCATTCGGAGTTAATTTCAAATGGCTGATATAACTGATATTAATAATCTCCGACTGAGAAATCTGCAGGAAATAGTCCGGCAGGACCTGCAGCAATTGATAAAGAGCTTGTTGAGCTCGATATCCGTCTTTTGCTGTTCGGATCTGAACCTGCCGATTTTCTGTATAGATTCGGTGGATTTCCTTAGTGTCCAGCAAATAGATTTCATCCTCTTTCTTGGCATGAATCTTGTCCTGTTTGCCTAGATGTTGAGCAAAGCGGACTAATTCCTGAATGTTTTCTGTCATGAGGCGGGCCTCAATGCTGATGGAGTCTTCTGAGACTTGAGAATCGATTCTTAGCTTAACTTTCATAACTTCCTCCTTTCACCTTTATTAAACCGCAACTCAGCAGAGAAAACAAGCCCTTTTGTCTATGTGGTAGCTATTTGTGTCTATCTGGTTTGGATTGTAAGCAGAATGGTCGAGACAAGGTTGACCTCTGATAGAAAGAGTCCAATGTGTTATAATAGATAGCAGAACAAATACGGAGAAAAAGATGTCAAAAATTATCGAACTTCCAGAAATTCTAGCCAATCAGATTGCGGCCGGTGAAGTCATTGAGCGGCCCAGCAGCGTGGTCAAGGAGCTAGTGGAGAATTCAATTGATGCGGGTGCAAGCCAGATTACCATCGAAATCGAGGAGGCCGGACTCAAGAGCATTCAGGTGACGGATAATGGCGAGGGCATAGACTACGAAGATGTCCCTCTGGCCCTTCGACGCCATGCTACCAGTAAAATCAAGAAGCAGGCGGATCTCTTTCGGATTCGAACACTGGGTTTTCGTGGTGAGGCCATTCCTTCCATTGCTTCTGTCTCACGTTTTACCATTGAAACAGCAACGGAAGCCGGCCAGCACGGGACTCTACTGGTTGCCCAAGGCGGTGAGATTGAAGCGCATGAGCCTGCTAGCAGTCCGGTAGGAACGAAAATCAAGATAGAAGATCTCTTCTTTAATACTCCAGCCCGGCTCAAGTATATGAAGAGCCAGCAGGCTGAGCTGTCCCATATCGTTGATGTGATTAATCGGCTCAGTCTGGCCCATCCGGAAGTGGCTTTCACCCTTATCAGCGACGGCCGCGAAATGACACGGACTGCCGGTAGTGGCAATCTGCGTCAGGCTATTGCAGGCATCTATGGTCTGGCAACAGCTAAGAAAATGGTGGAAATCTCTGCTTCGGATTTGGATTTTGGAGTGAGTGGCTATGTCAGCCTGCCTGAGTTGACTCGTGCGAATCGGAATTATATTACGATTCTCATCAACGGCCGCTATATCAAGAATTTTCTGCTCAATCGTGCTATTTTGGACGGCTACGGCAGCAAGCTGATGGTAGGCCGCTTTCCGCTAGCGGTCATCAATATTCAGATTGATCCCTATCTAGCTGATGTCAATGTCCATCCGACCAAGCAAGAGGTGCGGATTTCTAAAGAACGCGAACTCATGGCCTTGATTTCGCAAGCCGTTGCGACCAGTCTCAAGGAGCAAGACCTTATCCCGGATGCTTTGGAAAATCTCGCCAAATCAACTGTTAAGCGTGCGACTAAACCTGAACAGACCAGCCTCCCGCTGAAGGAAAATCGCCTCTACTACGATAAGGAGCAGAGTGATTTCTTCCTCAAGCCACAGGTGGCCGAGCAGCAGCTATCCTTTGAAGAATCAGCGGAGCCTGTTCATGAAGCGACAGATGAAAAAGCAGAACTGCAATCGACTTCGGTCAAATTTGCAGAGAGAAAGCCGGTCAGCTATGACCAGCTAGACCATCCAGAGCTAGATCAGGCTAGTCTGGAGCGGGCTGTGGATAAGTTGGAACAGGAAGAGAAATCAAGCTTCCCAGAGTTAGAATATTTCGGCCAGATGCATGGTACCTATCTCTTTGCTCAGGGCAAGGGCGGTCTTTACATTATTGACCAGCATGCTGCTCAAGAGCGGGTCAAGTATGAGTATTATCGGGAGAAGATTGGGGATGTGGACAATAGCCAGCAGCAGCTCTTAGTGCCCTATATCTTTGAATTTCCAGCGGACGATATGTTGCGAATCAAGCAGCGGATGGAGCTGTTAGAAGATGCTGGCATCTTTTTAGAAGAGTATGGAGCCAATCAATTTATCCTCCGCGAGCATCCCATTTGGTTCAAGGAAGAGGAGATTGAAGCTGGCATCTACGAGATGTGTGATATGCTTCTCCTGACTAAGGAAGTTTCCATCAAGAAATATCGAGCAGAGCTAGCCATTATGATGAGCTGCAAACGCTCTATCAAGGCCAATCACAGTCTGGATGACTACTCTGCGCGTGACTTGCTCTTTCAGCTGTCCCAGTGTGACAATCCTTACAACTGCCCACACGGCCGGCCGGTCTTGGTCAACTTTACCAAGTCGGATATGGAAAAAATGTTCCGCCGCATTCAGGAAAATCATACTAGCATGCGGGAGTTAGGGAAATACTAAACTTTATAGAAGGTCAAACAGAGTCTGGGACAGACAGCCATGACGACATAGCCGTCACCCACATAAACACGAAAATAAAGACAAAAGCCCTCATTTAGAAGTATAATCTAAGTGAGGGCTTTGTGGTTGATAATTTCTTGAATCTCACTTTCGCGGGACAAACTAATCCACTCTACCGACGAGTACCCCAAAATATCGCCTTGAGCATGAGTATAAAAATACGACAATGTTATCGGTAGACAAGCTCTCTGACTTTATAAATGGAGGGAAT
>NZ_JBZYCU010000015.1:0-65483 GCF_058933875.1 Streptococcus sp. STC1396
TCAAATATGTCCCAAAACACTGTTACACCGGCTCTATCCCTGATAAATTCTATCAGTATACTGTCATCGACGAAGCTTCCAGAGAGCGATTTATCTATCCTTTTAAGGAGCAAAGCTCTCATTCTACAGTTCAATTTTTGAAATTGGCTATTCGTCATTTTGGTTATCAGCCCAAAGTCCTGCAAACAGATAATGGTGTTGAATTTACACACTTTAGAGAGACCAAGCAAGTCCACCCGCTTGACCTTCTTTGTGAGGAGTTGGGGATTGAGCATAAGTGTATCAAGCCTCGAACACCTCGACACAATGGCAAGGTAGAACGAAGCCATCGCAATGACAATAAACGATTCTACAAACATCTCCAGTTCTATTCCTATGACGATCTCATCAAACAGATGGAGCGCTATCTCTACAAATCTAATCGATTGCCCATGCAAACTTTAAACTGGATGTCACCTATCGAAATAAGAAAAAATCTACAAGGAGCTAGCTCCTTGTAGAGAATACCATATCAAGTTTTTTGATAACTTTCGTTTGGTCTCACATCATTGACAAACGTACAATACGAAAAGTTGGGCGATAAAAACGTTTATCGCTGAGTTTACGGCTGTCTTGTTGGACCAGTTTCCAGTAGCGTTTCAGCGCTTTATATCCGTGCGATTTTCGATCCAATTGCTTCATGATTTGGATGCGAAGACGGTTCATAGCCCGGTTCAGGTGTTGGACAATGTGAAAACGATCCAGAACGATTTTAGCGTTTGGAAATAGTTTTCTGGCAATATCGTAATAGGGACTAAACATGTCCATTGTAATGACTTTGACTTGGTTTCGGACTTGTCTGGAATAGCGCAGAAAGTGATTGTGAATGGTTGCTTGTGTTCGTCCGTCCAGAATTGTGATGACCTTGAGCGAGTCAAAATCCTGCGCAATGAAGCTCATCTTTCCCTTCTTGAAGCTGTATTCATCCCAAGACATATGTTCTGGAAGCCAGGTCCCATCTGTCTTGAACTTGAATTCCTTTAGTTTTCGAATGACTGTGGATGTGGAGACAGCCAAGCTTTCAGCGATGGCTGTCATAGGGACTTTCTCGATTAGTTTTTGAGCGATTTTCTGGTTGACGATGGTCGCGATTTGGTGGTTTTTCTTGACTAAGGAAGTCTCTGCGACAGCTACTTTCCTACAAACTTTACATCGGAAACGGCGTTTCTTTAAGCGAATCAGCGTTTTGTATCCCGCACACTCTAGATAGGGGATTTTGGATTTTCTTTGGAAGTCATATTAAACCATTTGTCCTTGACAGTGAGGGCATTTAGGTGCAGGATAATCTAGCTTAGCGATGATTTCCTTGTGTGTTCCAGCATCTACATAATCTAAAATAGTGATGTTAGGGTCTTTTATTCCCAGTAAGTTTGTGATAAAATTTAACTGTTCCATAAGATTCTTTCTAATAATGGTTTGGTCGCTTTTCATTATAGGTCATATGGGACTTTTTTCTACCTTGAATTGTCAAATTAAGTGCACAAATTTACCATAAAATACTTCATAAGGAGTTTTCCAGTTGAGACACTTTCGTGGTCTATTATTTAGTTTATCCTCCTACACCACGAGCACCATGTGACAGCTTGTCGTCAAAGTGACCGCGATAGATGGCTCTATAAATCGTTTGATAACTAATAACAGATTTCTCGTACTCTAGGCATAACCGACCTTCTATTTCCTCAGGAGACCATTGGCAATCGAGAAAAAGGTGCTTGATTATTTTGCTTAGATTCGAGTCTAGATCCAGCTTTCTCTTTCGTCCACAATGTGATTTTGCAAGTTGATAAGCTGCTTGTGCTTTGTTAGGAGAGTAGCTGTTTTCTTCCGTATGACGTTTCCATTCCCGACTAATGCTGGAAGGATGACGGTGAAGTAATTTTCCGATTTGAGAAAAATTTAGTCCGTTTGTACGGTAAATCAGAATACTTTCACGCTCATCTATGGTAAAATGGTGGTAGCTCATAAGATTTCCGTTCGTAACTAGTTCGTTCAATTCTATTTTACTAGAAAATCTTATGAGTTTTTTTATTGTGCACTTATGATGATATGCTTTTTAACATTAATATTAGAAAACAATATGACATATTATACAATAGGTATCGGTGAAATTGCAGAACATCAGATTTAGTATATTTTCTAGTTAATGTTCAACATATAAAAAAGAGAGAACCTAGGTTCTCTCTCAATGCTAAAATTGACCATTCACTTTAGTTGATAATAAGTTATTTTGCTTTATAGCCTTCTATATCTGGGAGTTCAATCTTTAACAGGGATTGAGATTTCTATTAGATTATTAGCGTAAATAGTTCGGATTGCAGATGAGTCAATCATTTTAGAATCAATTTTTCTTTTTAAAAAGAATTCTCTAATTTTTTCAATTTCTTGTTCTCGTATAGCACGGTGTGTATTTGAAATCAGTATTTCATAGTGAAGAGGAGCTTGTGTGAAAACAACATCACTGTTTCCTGCTGAATAGACCTCTACTAGTGTCGCGTCTGTGCTTTCCAGCTGGCTTTTCACAAGTTCGGCGTGACTATTTGTTGTATTAATAAGCTTCATGCGATTTCCTCCTACATTGTATCTGCTAGTATTATAACATCTTTTTGGAAAATTGTGAACGATTCCCTTTAGGCTTTATGGATGCTTTTCCATTTTTCAATTCCCCATTTATGACTGCCACGTTTAACTTTTTTGATTGCTTCTTCGATTGGATACCAAGCTAGATTGTTGAAATCTTCAACAGGTTTTTGTATCGCAGTGAAGGAAATTGTTTCGTAGATGTAGGCTGGATTATAAAAATGGGTGTCTCTGTGTCGGGAATAGAAGTATTCATCTGCTTGGCCAAGATATTCTCCAATTTGAGCTGTGAAGCCCAGTTCTTCGATTAATTCTCGTTTGAGAGCTGTTAGGTGATCTTCGCCATCCTCAATTTTACCACCTGGAAGGAACCAAGCTCCATTCGGTGCCTGAACTAGAATAATTTTTTCTTTATTCTCATCGGGAATAACAGCATAGACTCCGTAACGGGTCACATATTCTACATTTTCTTCTTTTAATCCAAAGGTTGGGAGTGTCATGATTTTTCCTCATTCTCTAGTAAGTTTACTATTATCATAAAGGACTGAAGAGCCTCTGTCAAGACTTTACTAGTATTTTTTTGATTTCTTGATAAGAAAATAGAGTGAAAGTTCCAGTAAAATCTATTTTGAAGTTTTCATAGAGCAGTTAGATACTATTCTCTTATCTTGTTGGAAATATATTTGAAGTTACAAGATATTAATAATAAGAAAATTACCCCCAAATGACAAAAATTTTGTCTAGTAGTCGCTGCTTGTTATTTAAATTCAGATGGGTGGACAAGCACAAAGTGTAGGCACTAGATTGACAAGAAACTTGTTTAGCATCGGGAATTATAGACTATTTTACATCTCAGACAATATGCGGGAGTTTAAAACGAATGCTGCAAAGGTGACGATTGGACTTTGCCTTTGTGTAAATAAGTAGTTTCCTAGAAATATTACATCTATTCTATTATAAAGAAACCCAACCTAGTTTAAATCCTAAGTTGGGTTTCTTTTCTTATATTTTATTGTTCGGTTTCATCTGTTGTCGGTTTGCTGGGTTCATCAGTAGGATTTTCAGTTTTCTTAGTTGATTTGATGAGGATCTTGCCGTTGCTGGTCATGACCGCCTTGAGATCTTTTTCACTTGGATTTTCCAGATAGAAGTCAGTAATGGCGTCTTCGATATGGTCCTGGATGGTGCGGCGCAGTGGGCGAGCACCCATTTTCGGATCGTAGCCCAGATCCACCAGTTTTTCCTTGACTTTTTCGGTGACTTCCAGATGAATGTCATTGCTAGCCAAGCGTTGATTGACATCATCCAGCATGAGATTGACGATTTGCAGCAGATTGTCCTTACTGAGTGCCTTAAATTCGATAATGCCGTCAAAGCGGTTCATAAACTCAGGACTGAAGAAGTTGCCCAGTTCCCCCAGAACGGAGTTGGTTCGGCCTTCACGCGCTGCCCCAAAGCCAACACTGGCTTCAGCTTTACCCGTTCCAGCATTGGATGTCATGATGATAATCGTATCCTTGAAGCTGACAGTACGACCTTGACCATCAGTCAGGCGGCCATCATCTAGAACCTGCAGGAACATGTGCATGACATCGGGATGGGCCTTTTCTACCTCATCCAGCAGAATGAGCGAATACGGGTTGCGGCGGACGCGTTCTGTCAGCTGGCCAGCTTCGTCATAACCGACGTAGCCCGGGGGTGCACCGACCAGCTTGGCCACGCTGTGTTTCTCCATATATTCACTCATATCAAAGCGAATCATGCTGTCAGCCGAACCAAAGAGCTCAATGGCTAGTTGCTTAGACAGCTCTGTCTTACCGACACCAGTTGGTCCAACAAAGAGGAAGCTGCCGATTGGGCGATTGGGAGTTCCGAGTCCGACTCGGTTCCGGCGGATGGCCTTGGCAATCTTATCCACAGCATCGTCTTGGCCGATGACATGGGCTTTTAAGTCGCTGGCAAGATTGACTAGTTGAGACTGTTCTTTTTCTTTGAGGTCGCCGACTGGAATATTGGTCTTTTGCTCTACGATGTGCTCAATGGTTTTCTCGCTGATAATCGGAGTATCCTTGTCTAGCACGCTTGTCTGCTGGAGTTCCTTGTACTTGGCAATCTGGTCGCGGAAGTAAGCTGCTTTTTCAAAGTCTTCGTCGCGGGTTGCCTGAGCCTTGAGGTTTTCGGCCTCAATCAGACGTTGGTCAATGACCTTGGGATCAACGAAGTTTAGGGTCAGATTCATCTTTGATCCAGCCTCATCCAATAGGTCAATAGCCTTGTCTGGCAGGAAGCGATCTTGGATGTAGCGGTTGGAGAGAAGCGCAGCGGCTTCAATGGCCGCATCTGTATACTTGACGTGATGGTAATCTTCGTATTTTTTCTGAATCCCTTTGAGGATGGTAATGGTTTCCTCTACCGTCGGCTCGTCTACCTTGACGGGCTGCATGCGGCGCTCCAGTGCTGCGTCTTTCTCGATGATACGGTATTCATTGAGGGTAGTCGCTCCGACCATTTGGAGTTCTCCGCGAGCCAGCGCTGGTTTGAGGATGTTCCCAGCGTCCATATTGCCATCGCCAGCAGAGCCTGCTCCGACAATTTCATGGATTTCATCAATGAAGAGAATGACATCCTGACGAGAACGAATCTCATCAATGAGCTTCTGCATCCGTTCCTCGAATTGGCCACGGATACCAGTCCCCTGTACTAGGCTGACAACGTCTAGGCGAATGACTTCCTTACCTTGGAGTTTATGAGGTACATCACCATCAACAATCTTCTGAGCTAGGCCTTCGACCACAGCTGTTTTTCCGACTCCGGGCTCTCCAATGAGGACAGGATTGTTCTTGGTGCGGCGGTTGAGGATTTCGATGACACGGACAATCTCTTCATCACGTCCGATAACAGGATCTATCTCGCCTCGGCGAGCCAGTTCAGTCACATTGATACCAAACTCTTCTAGAAGTCCTTTGGGTTTTTGCGGAGCTTGCTGACGTTGACCACCTCCACGGCTGGACCCACCATAACCACCGCCTCCATAACCTCCTCCTGATTGAGTTGGAGGGATATTTGGATTTGGCTCCTGAGGGTGTTGGAAATTGCTGAGGCTGTTAAAGAAATCGTCAATAGGATCGATGTTTTGATTGTTTGTGTTATAAAGACCGCCGAGTAAAGAGTTGTTAGGGTCAGTTTTCATGATTTGGTAGCAGTTTTGACAGAGATCAATCTGCTGTTTGTTTCCATTTACATTTGTATAGAGATGAATGGTTGATTCATTGATTTTACAGTTTTGACAAAGCATGTTCTACCTCTTTCTATAGGAAGCGAAATTGCCTATTTTTAAATGGTCAAAAATAGTCAAGGTTTTTATAATTTCATTATATCAGTATTTTAAAACATTGCAAGAATTAAGTATAAAATCCTAGCTGAGACTGAAGAATTTGCAAGAATTTTGGCGAAAAAATAAGAAAAAGATGCCCTTTTACTGGTATTTCAGTTTCTTTTTGTGGTAAAATAGGAAAGAACCAAGTAAATAGGAGAAATAAAATGGAATCACATTTAGTTAGAATCATCAATCGCTTGGAAGCTATGGCCAAAGATGGTGGAAATTTAAAACGTAATTTTGAGCGTGAAGGAGTTGTTGTCGCGGAAGTAGCTTACAGCTACGACGAAGAAAACGGTCCAGTCTTTACCCTGCGTGATGTTGCAGCGCGTGAGACCTACACTTTCGATAGCATCGACTTGATTGCAATGGAAATTTATGAATTATTGTACTAAAAAAGCAGAGACCTGCTTTTTTATTTTATCCTAAAAGATAGCTGGTTATTTTTATAAGTTTCCATAAGAAAAATGTATAAGTTCGGCTGGGAGATTTTTGGTATAATGGATAAGATACTGAAAAAGAAATGAGAAGGTAATGACTAGAATTATTGATGGGAAAGCTTTAGCGGAAAAACTTCAAGCTAAATTAGCAGAAAAAACAGCGAAACTCAAAGAAGAAAAAGGGCAGGTTCCTGGCTTGGTAGTTATTTTGGTTGGGGAAAATCCAGCCAGTCAAATCTACGTGCGTAATAAGGAGCGCTCGGCTTTAGCTGCTGGCTTTCGGAGTAAGGTAGATCGTCTACCGGAAGAGACCAGTCAAGAAGAGTTGTTGAGCTTGATTGAAACTTATAATCAAAATCCTGACTGGCATGGGATTTTAGTCCAACTGCCTTTACCTGATCATATTGATGATGAAGCTGTGCTGCTGGCTATTGATCCAGACAAGGATGTTGATGGCTTCCATCCCCTTAATATGGGCAAACTATGGAGCGGCCATCCTGTTATGATTCCGGCTACTCCTGCAGGTATTATGGAGATGTTTCATGAATATGGCGTTGAACTGGAAGGCAAGCGAGTGGTCGTCATCGGGCGGAGTAATATTGTCGGTAAGCCCATGGCTCAGTTGCTTTTAGCTAAGAATGCGACGGTAACACTGACACATTCGAGGACCCACAATCTAGCTAAGACTGCTAAGCAGGCGGACATTTTAGTTGTGGCTATTGGACGAGGACATTTTGTAACTAAGGACTTTGTCAAGGAGGGGGCTGTTGTCATCGACGTCGGTATGAACCGAGATGAGAATGGCAAGCTGATTGGCGATGTTAAGTTTGATGAAGTAGCTGAAATAGCCAGTCTGATTACCCCTGTACCTGGAGGTGTTGGCCCGATGACTATTACTATGCTGATGGAGCAGACTTATCAAGCCTTTGTCAGAAGTTTAGAGAACTAGTAGCTGTTGAAGCAGTTTGTAAGAGATACAGGCTGCTTTTTGCATGGGAAAAATTGAGCAACAATGGATTTCGGTACAGAGAAGTATTTGGGGTTAGTAATGAGGGGCGATTATGTAGCATTAGCGGGTTTTGAGTATGAATTAGAACTTGATAGAGCAATCAACTACCTTTTGTTATTTTTCAAAACATGGTATAATGAAGTATTAGGATTCTAGGAGGATGTGTCATGCGGTGTCCCAAATGTGGTGGAAGTAAGTCAAGTGTAGTTGATAGCCGACAGGCAGAAGATGGAAATACTATTCGTCGTCGTCGCGAGTGCGAAGAATGTCAGCACCGCTTTACGACCTATGAGCGTGTCGAAGAGAGAACCTTGGTAGTTGTCAAAAAAGATGGGACACGTGAACAGTTTTCGCGAGATAAAATTTTTAATGGCATTATTCGATCTGCTCAAAAACGCCCTGTTTCCAGCGATGAAATTGAAGCAATTGTAAATCGAATTGAACAAAAGGTCCGAAGCCAAAGTGATAATGAAATTCATAGCGAGTATATTGGTTCTCTCGTCATGGATGAATTGGCAGAATTAGACGAAATCACATATGTGCGTTTTGCCAGTGTTTATCGCAGTTTCAAGGATGTCGGTGAGCTGGAAAGTCTATTGAAGCAGATTACTAAGGGATCCAAAAAGAAAAAGGAAAAATAAATGAAACCAAACAGTCATTTTTCTTTCTTACGAAATAATCGGATTCATCAGGACGTGGGAAACTTTACTAGGCTATATTTGCCGATTGTTGGCAGAGATGCTGCGGCTCTGTATTCTTATCTGCTTGCCTTTTGGGATAATGGGCAAAAGGATTATCTCTTTGGGCATATTCTCAATCATCTGGATTTTGGCATGGATGTTTTAGAAAATGCTTTAGAGCGTCTAGCGGCTATGGAGCTCCTAGCTCTTTATCAGAAGGAAGAGCATTATTACATTCGCCTTTTTGCCCCTCTAGCAGCGGATGATTTTTTTCAGCATAACGTCTATACGAAACTCTTGGAGAAAAAAATTGGTGAAGCAGCAACAGATGCCTTGAAACCTAGCAGAGCTGAGGGACAGAAGCTTGAAAAACCATTTGTGCAGGTCTTTGGTTTGGAAGCTGAGCGTCTTGATTTCTCTCGAAAAATGAAAGATTTTGATTTAGGAAATTTCAAACAGCGAATGGCTCAGGAAAATTTACGTTTTGCAGATGAAAAGGAAGATCTCTTAGAACTTTTTGCCATTGCTGAGCAAAAGAAGTGGACCTGGTATGAAACCTATCTTTTGGCTAGAGAAACTGCTATTTCTCAGGTTATCTCGACCAAACGTATGCGACAGAAACTGAATCAGAAGCCGGTTGACGGTAAATTTAGTCAGCAGGAACAGTCCATCATTAGAGAGGCCAAACGTCAAACACCGCTGATTTTTTTAGCCGAAATTAAGAAAACCCGTCAGGCAGCGATTACTCGGGCTGAGCGAAAACTCTTACAAGATATGGCAGAACTAGGCCTTTTGGATGAAGTGATTAACCTCGTCCTACTTCTAACCTTTAACAAGGTTGATTCGGCCAATCTTAACGAAAAATACGCCTTAAAAGTGGCCAATGATTTTGCTTATCAAAAGGTGACTTCTGCTGAGGAAGCTGTTCTAAAAATTCGCGAGAGACACCAGCAAACTGTTGGTAACCAGGCTGAACCGAAGCGCAAGTCCAGCAATATACCTGAATGGAGCAATCCTGATTATAAAAATGAAACCAGCCTAGAAAAACAAGCAGAGCTGGAAGAGCAGAAACGCAGACTATTAGCCAAATTGGAAGGAGGCGGTGAGTAAATGGAAAAAGTCGGACAGGCGATGCCTCACATGAATAAGGTTAGGCAGTTTGATTACCAAGAACTGGTCAAGCAAATTCTGGCAGATCCGGACATAGCTGCCTTTATTCAGCAAGAGCAGTTATCGCAGGCTGAAATCCAACGCAGTATCTCCAAATTTAACCAGTATATTACTGAGCGCAATCGTTTTTTGCTCAAGGATGAAGCCTATATTGCCAAGGGTTATAAACCCATTTTGATTAAAAATGAAGGCTATGCAGATGTGTCTTATGAGGAAACTCCTGAGTTGATTGAGCAGGAACGTCAGGAAGCTATTCGTGGTCGTCTAAATTTGATTAATCTGCCGGCCAGTCTTAAGGAAGCCAGTTTGGCTCAGGTTGACTTGGATGATATAGGCCGCTATCAAGCTTTTGAACTCTTGACTAATTTTGTAGCGGATTATCCAAACTATCAAAAGGCTATCTATCTCTATGGAGATTTTGGTGTTGGTAAAAGCTATATGATGGCGGCTCTGGCTCATGATTTGTCAGAAAAACGGGGCGTATCTACTACTCTGCTACACTATCCTAGCTTTGTTTTGGACGTCAAAAACGCCATTAGTTCTGGTCAAGTCAAAGAAAAAATTGACGATGTCAAAGTGGCTCAGGTCTTGATTCTGGATGATATTGGAGCTGAACAGTCCAGCCCTTGGATGCGGGATGAGATTCTGCAAGTTATTCTCCAGCATCGTATGCAGGAAAATCTGCCAACTTTCTTTACTTCTAATTTTAGTTTTGTGGATTTAGAGCGACATTTTGCTACATCAAGAAATGGTGATGAGACTTGGCAGGCCAAGCGGGTCATGGAAAGAATTCGCTATCTGGCTCAGGAGGTTCGCCTAGAAGGAGAAAATCGTAGATGAATGAAACAATTGATTTAATGTTATCCCACACCTCTGTTCGTCGTTTTACGGAGGAGCAGATTTCAGATGAAGAGTTGAAAACAATTATCAATGCTGGACGGGCGGCTTCTAGTTGGAAGAATTTTCAATCTTATTCCATCATTGTGATACGCAGTCAGGAGAAAAAAGAGGCTCTTTTTGAGCTAGTGCCCCAGAAAGCTATCCTCCAGGCTTCAGCCTTTCTGCTTTTTGTCGGTGACCTTAATCGAGCAGAAAAAGGCGTTCGGTTACATACAGAAGATTTTTACTCAGAGGGCATAGAAAACCTTCTCATAACTTCTGTTGACGCAGCCTTGGCGGGTCAAAATACCCTTTTGGCTGCTGAGAGCATGGGCTATGGTGGTGTCATTATCGGTTTGGCCCGCTATGTTTCTAAAGAAATAGCAGAGCTGTTAAAGCTGCCAGATTACACCTATCCAGTCTTTGGTATGGCTTTGGGGAAACCCAATCAGAATCATGCGGTTAAACCGCGTCTGCCTTATGAAGCTGTTGTTTTTGAAGAAAGTTACCAAGAGCAGGAAGAATCTGTCATTGAGGTCTATGACCGTGTTCAGGCTGATTATGCTGGCGAGAGAGCTCAGGATACCTGGAGTCAGCGTCTAGCGGCTCAATTTGGACAAAAGCCTAACTTGGCCAGTCAGGATATCTTGAAAGAGAAGAAATTATTAAACTAGAATAAGAGAGGTAAGTAATGGCTTTACCAACTATTGCCATTGTCGGCCGTCCCAATGTCGGCAAGTCAACACTCTTCAACCGGATTGCTGGTGAGCGAATTTCCATCGTTGAAGATGTCGAAGGAGTCACCCGAGACCGGATTTATGCGACGGCAGATTGGCTTAATCGTAAGTTTAGTATCATTGATACGGGCGGAATTGACGATGTTGATGCGCCTTTTATGGAGCAAATCAAGCACCAAGCTGAGATTGCCATGGACGAGGCTGATGTCATCGTTTTTGTCGTGTCTGGTAAGGAAGGAATCACGGATGCGGACGAATATGTCGCTCGGATGCTTTACAAGACCCATAAGCCGGTCATTTTAGCGGTCAATAAGGTGGATAATCCCGAGATGCGCAATGAAATCTATGATTTCTATGCTTTGGGCTTGGGCGACCCTTTCCCAGTCTCTTCTGTCCATGGGATTGGTACAGGGGATATTCTGGATGCGATCGTTGAAAATCTTCCTCACGAAGAAGTGGTTGAAAATCCTGATATGATTAAGTTTAGCTTGATTGGCCGTCCCAATGTCGGTAAGTCTAGCTTGATCAATGCCATCTTGGGTGAAGACCGGGTCATTGCCAGTCCAGTGGCTGGTACTACGCGCGATGCTATTGATACGGTCTTTACAGACAGTGAAGGTCAGGAATTTACCATGATTGATACGGCGGGTATGCGTAAGTCAGGCAAGGTCTATGAAAATACAGAAAAATACTCTGTTATGCGTGCTATGCGGGCGATTGACCGCTCAGATGTTGTTCTGATGGTGCTCAATGCCGAGGAAGGAATCCGTGAGTACGACAAGCGAATCGCTGGTTTTGCTCACGAAGCTGGGAAAGGTCTAATTATTGTAGTCAACAAGTGGGATACGCTGGAAAAAGACAACCATACTATGAAAGACTGGGAAGAAGATATCCGCGACCAGTTCCAATACTTGTCCTATGCGCCAATTATCTTTGTTTCTGCCTTAACCAAGCAGCGCCTGCATAAGCTGCCAGACATGATCAAACAGATTAGTCAGAGCCAAAACACGCGTATTCCGTCAGCTGTGCTCAATGATGTTATCATGGATGCCATCGCGATTAATCCGACACCGACCGATAAGGGTAAACGTCTCAAGATTTTCTATGCGACTCAGGTAGCAACTAAACCTCCGACCTTTGTCATCTTTGTCAACGAAGAAGAGCTCATGCACTTCTCTTACCTGCGTTTCTTGGAAAATCAAATCCGCAAGGCCTTTGTCTTTGAAGGAACACCGATTCACTTGATTGCAAGGAAGCGGAAGTAGGAGCTTTAAGCGAATCGAGTCTGAGTTTTTTTAGGTGGGATCTAGTTTCACCAGCTAGTAAATCCAGATAGAAATGACTTATATCTAGATTAGTTGCTGCCAGCGATGAAATAAAATATTTTGAAGCAGAGGGATGTTCAAAGGAGAAGTCTTTTAGGACGTATATAAAACCTACTTGGATGCTTCCTCTCCTTATCGGAAAAGCCAGATTGAACTGTGTGAAAAAAGAGCGAGCAGTACCAGTCTTTAAGTGGATATGCGCAATCTTATCAAGCTTGGTATCCGCTTCTACCAAAGTCTGAGGTGGAGTATCACATATCCAAAAAGTAAATGAGTGATTAGACATAGGCATTCTCTACATAAAGAAAGCAAGTTGATGCTTGCTTTTTCTTATTGTGTTCAAAATATGGTACAATAAAAGGATAAACGTTAGGTGGTAATTATGGCTAAATTAATTCCTGGTAAAATTCGAACAGAAGGAATTGCTCTCTGTGATAGCAAAAAGGTTGAAATTCTTGAAGTCAAGGATTCCTTTTTGTACACGCGCGTGGATCAATACAATCTACGCTATAGTCTAGATGATGATGCAGTTTTCTGCTCCTGTGATTTTTTTCAAAAGAAAAAGTATTGTGTCCATCTGGCTGCCTTAGAATATTTTCTGAAAAATGATACAGCTGGCAAAGACCTGCTAGAAAAGATGGAAGAAAAGGAGTCATCCAGTCAGGAAACCCAGAAGTTAGTCTCTTTTGGCAGTCTTTTTTTGGATAAGATTTTGCCAGATAAATCCGGGCAGCAAATCTGCTATGAGCTATCGGCGACCGGTCAGGAAGATACTTACACAGGACAATTCTTATGGAGTCTGCGGATCAGTCGACTGCCAGATGAGCGTTCTTATGTGGTACGTGATATTTTGTCCTTTTTGAGAACCTTGGACAAGGGCGGCCATTATCAGATTGGAAAGAGTTATTATGAGCCCATCCGTATAGAGAATTTTGATGAGGCCAGTCAAGATTTGCTAGAATTCTTACGGGGCTTGGCAGCGGATTATAAGGGGCAGGATTCTTCGCTAGTCTTTCCCAATGCAGGGCGGCACCTCTATTTTCCAGCCAGTCTTTTTGAAGAAGGTGTGACTCGCTTGATGAATCTCACGTCATTTCGTTTGGAATATAGCTTCTATGATTATTCGGAGGTATTTTTTCAGGACTTGCATGAAGAGGCGGAGATTTATCAGTTTGAGGTGCAAGAGCGTGAAAACTATTTTGAGCTACTGATATCAGAAAAGAATTATAAAATTCTCTATGGGGGTCAATTTATCTTTCATAATCAGACATTCTATCAACTGACGGCTCAGCAGACGAAATTAATCAAGGCTTTACAGGAACTGCCGATTGAGCAGGAACGAGTAAAGCGCCTGCAGTTTGATGTGTCTGAGCAGTCCAAACTGGCAGTGAGTTTGGTCGAGTTTAAAAAGATTGGCCGTGTGACAGCGCCTGAGCGCCTGCTCATTCATGACTTTACCGTGGATTTCGAATTTAATTTGGGGGCGGACAAGCAAGTATTACTGGATCTTGTCTTTGATTATGGCAGTCAGACTGTAGCCAGTCGTGAGGAACTAAGAAACCTGCCTTTCGCTAGCAATTTTGAGCGAGAACAGCAGATTTTTAAAGAAATGCTGGAGGCGGGTTTTGCAGATGAGTTTATCAGCCAGCGTCCGCCTTTGCGACCAGAAGAAATTTACCGTTTCTTCTCCGTTTTGATTCCGCGCTTTGGGGTACTGGGCAACGTCCACCTATCAGATGAGTTGCAAGCCTTGTCCTACACAGAACCTCCGAGAGTTTCCGTCGGTATGAACGGTGGTCTCTTGGATATTGGCTTTGATTTTACTGGTATTGATCAGTCTGAAGTGGATGATGTTCTAGATTCGCTGATGAGTCAAAAGGATTACTTTATCAGCAAGACGGGTCAGGTTCTGATTTTTGATGAGAATAGTAAGCGAATCAGCCAGACCTTGCAACAATTGAGAAGCAAACATTCTAAAAATGGGGTTATCCAAACGCATAGTCTGGCCGCCTACCAACTCTCTGAATTATTCAAAGATCAGGAAAGAGTTGACTTGTCGCAGGATTTTAGCCAGCTGGCTTATGATTTGACCCACCCTGAGGATTTTCCTCTGCCTAAGCTGAAAGTTCAGGCTGAGCTTCGGGATTATCAAGAGACGGGTGTAAAATGGCTATCCATGCTGAATAAATATGGATTCGGCGGTATTCTAGCCGATGACATGGGCTTGGGGAAGACCCTTCAAACCATTTCTTTTTTGAGTGCTCATTTGACCAAGTCTAAGAAAGTCTTGATATTAGCACCATCTAGCCTGATTTACAACTGGAGTGATGAGTTTGCCAAATTTGCTCCAGACTTAGACGTGGCCGTTGTGTATGGACTGAAAAATGTTCGAGATGCTGCGATTGCAGAAAATCATCAGATTACGATTACGAGCTATGCTTCTTTCAGACAAGATGTTGAAGAGTATCAGGGGCTTCATTTTGACTATTTGATATTGGACGAAGCACAGGTCATGAAAAATGACCAGAGCAAGATTGCTCAATATTTGAGAGCATTTGAGGTGGAGCGTACTTATGCCTTGTCTGGCACGCCGATTGAAAATCATCTTGGTGAGCTCTGGTCTATTTTCCAGATTGTCCTTCCGGGCTTGTTACCGGCCAAGAAAGCTTTTTTGAAGATGTCGGCAGAAACGGTTGCGCGCTATATCAAACCCTTTGTTATGAGGCGCAAGAAAGAAGAAGTCTTGCAGGAGCTTCCTGATTTGATTGAGGTTTCTTACCGTAACGAACTAGCAGACAGCCAGAAAACGATTTATCTAGCCCTGCTCAAGCAAATGCAGGAGCGAATCCTTCATGCAACGGAGGAGGAAATCAATCGCAGTAAAATTGAAATCTTGTCCGGGCTTATGCGGCTCCGTCAAATCTGTGACACACCTAAGTTATTTATGGAGGATTACGATGGGGAAAGTGGTAAGCTGGAGAGTTTGCGTGAGCTGCTGGAGCAGATCCAAGACGGCAATCATCGTGTTCTGATATTTTCACAATTCCGTGGTATGTTGGATATCATCGAGGCTGAGCTGGATCAGATGGGGATGGAATCCTTCAAAATCACGGGCTCAACCCCTGCAAAAGATCGTCAGGAGATGACAACGGCCTTTAACCAAGGAGAAAGGTCAGCCTTTCTGATTTCCCTCAAAGCCGGCGGTGTCGGTCTCAACCTGACTGGTGCAGATACCGTTATTTTGGTGGACCTCTGGTGGAATCCAGCGGTAGAAGCTCAGGCCATCGGCCGGGCCCATCGTATTGGTCAAGAACGCAATGTCGAAGTTTATCGGCTGATTACGAGGGGAACTATTGAAGAAAAAATCCAGGAATTACAGGAAAGCAAACGAAATCTGGTTTCAACTATTCTGGATGGGGCAGAAGCACGCTCTAGTCTTTCGCTGGAGGAAATTCGAGAAATTCTCGGAATTTCACCAGAATCGCTTGAAAAATAGTTTGAATAGTTTATAATAATGAAGAGTTGAAAGGAAAATCAAAATGACTGATAAACAATTTCCTCTAGTTGCTGATGATGAAATCATGCTGACAGAGATGCCACACATGAATTTGTATGATGAATTGGACCTCATCAGCAATATTATTGGGGACTATACAGACCGTAACTATTTAGAGTGGGTGCCGATTGTTGATTCTAGCAAGCATGCACCAGCTGCTGCCAACCCAACTGTCAAAAGACCAGTTAAAAAACAGGCGAATTTTCAAGATTTTAAAAGACCAATTGATAAAAATGATCCAGCTATTCGCTATGCTGAGCAGGCGCGTGAAGAAGCCAGAGCTGATTTGAAAAAGAAACGCTCGGCTCCTTATTTGACCAGTGAAATTCCCAATAAGATTCGGAATAGGAAAGTTTCGGCTGTTGCTCATTCGACCACGGAGCAGCCAAAGCCGACTGCACCTTTCCAGAAAAATGCTGCGGGAGAGTTTGCTAAATTTGGAAATAAACTCAAACAAGAATCCTATATTTTAGCAGAGATTAAGCCTGATTACAGACCTAAGACTCAAAAATTCAAGGAAAAACCTAAGAAAAATACCTATGATTTTTTGAAGAACAGTCAAGTCTATAAGCAAAGCAATCCTCAGGAAGAGCAAAAGAAACATAGAATGGCTCAAGAATTGAACTTGACCAAATTAGATAAGGAGTAAAAGTTATCATGACGAAAACCTATCATTTTATCGGGATTAAGGGCTCTGGTATGAGCGCTTTGGCTTTGATGCTGCACCAGATGGGCCATAAGGTTCAGGGCAGTGACGTTGATAAATATTATTTCACCCAGCGCGGTCTGGAGCAGGCAGGCATTTCCATCCTGCCTTTTGATGAGAAGAATGTCCAGCCAGACTATGAAATCATTGCTGGTAATGCCTTTCGTCCAGATAACAACGTAGAAATTGCTTACGCAGATGCTAACGGTATCGGCTACAAACGCTACCATGAATTTTTAGGTAGCTTTATGCGTGACTTTGTCAGCATGGGTGTAGCTGGTGCTCATGGAAAAACTTCTACAACGGGGATTCTTGCCCATGTTCTGTCCAATATTACGGATACTAGCTATCTGATTGGAGATGGTACAGGCCGCGGTTCTGCCAATGCCAAGTATTTTGTCTTTGAGTCAGACGAGTACGAGCGTCATTTCATGCCTTACCATCCGGAATATTCGATCATTACCAATATTGATTTTGACCATCCAGATTATTTTACTGGCTTGGAAGATGTCTTTAATGCGTTCAATGATTATGCCAAGCAAATCACTAAGGGACTCTTTATCTATGGAGAAGATGAGCAGCTGCGTCGGATAACATCCAATGCACCGATTTACTATTATGGCTTCAAGGAAGGAGGCAATGACTTTGTCGCGCATGATTTGTTGCGTTCGACTAGCGGCTCAGGCTTTAAAGTTTCCTTCCGCGGGCAGGAACTGGGCGAATTCCAAATTCCGAGCTTTGGTCGTCACAATATCATGAATGCAACAGCTGTGATTGGGCTCCTTTATATTGCTGGCTTTGACTTGAATTTGGTTCGCGAGCACTTGAAGTCCTTTGGCGGAGTTAAGCGCCGCTTTACAGAGAAAATTGTCAACGAAACAGTTATCATTGATGACTTTGCTCACCATCCAACGGAAATTATCGCAACTCTTGATGCAGCTCGTCAGAAGTATCCAAGCAAGGAAATCGTGGCAATCTTTCAGCCGCACACCTTCACTCGGACCATTGCTCTCTTGGACGAATTTGCAGAAGCCCTCAATCAGGCTGACGCGGTCTATCTAGCTCAGATTTACGGATCTGCGCGTGAAGTGGACAATGGGGATGTTAAAGTCGAGGATCTAGCTGAAAAAATTGTCAAGCGGGCCAAGGTCATTGATGTGGATAATGTTTCTCCGCTTCTTGACCACAGCAACGCAGTTTATGTCTTTATGGGAGCTGGAGACATCCAGACTTATGAATATTCCTTTGAGCGTCTCCTGTCTAATCTGGCTAACAATGTCCAATAGGCTGTAACTGTGGAAGCATACATCAAGATTAGGCAAGCCCAGTTGAGCGACTGGGAGGAAGTCGTTCATATTGAGAATTTGAATTTTCCCAAAGAAGAGACCGCTAGCCCAGAAACACTGAAAGAGCAGATTCAACTGATTGCAGATACCTTTCTGATTGCAGAGCTCAATGGGCAAATAGTAGGGTATGTCGTCGGTCCGATCCTTGCCTCCCCTCATCTAACCGACGTCCTCTTTACCAAGGTGACAGCCAATCCTCCAACCGGTGGCTTTATTGTCATTCAAAGCCTGTCTGTCCATCCAGATTTTCAGCGTCAGGGTATGGGAACTTTGCTCTTGGCAGCCCTCAAGGAGACGGCTGTTCAGCAAAACCGCCAGGGTATCAGCCTAATCTGTCATGATGAGTTTATCTCTTATTATGAGATGAATGGTTTTGTCGATGAGGGCATTTCCCAATCTATACACAGCGGAGCCCCTTGGTTTGATATGGTTTGGGACAATCCCGACTTTAAGGAGATACAATGATTATCCGCCAAGCAAGTCTAGCAGACTTGGATGCAATTCACAGAATTGAACTGGAAAATTTCAGTCCAAAAGAAGCTATTAGTCGTGAAATATTGGCAAAGCACATTGAAACGATTTCCACAACTTTTTTGGTTGCGGAAAAAAATGGCAAGATTCTGGGTTATTTAGAGGGGCCTATTCGACCAGAACGACACTTGCACGATGTTTCTTTCACAATGGAGATTGAGGACTGCCATTCTATCGAAGGCGGCTTTATCTCTCTGACTAGTCTGTCTATTTCGAAAGAAGTACAGAGCTTGGGTGTAGGAAGAGCCTTACTGGAAGCTATGAAGGAAATTGCTATTGCAGATGAGCGCCACGGCATCAATCTGACCTGCCATGATTATCTGACAGCTTATTATGAAAGACACGACTTCGTCAATGAAGGACAGTCAAAGTCAACCTATGCTGGTGAAGTTTGGTATGATATGGTCTGGGAAAATCCTCAGTCAAACTGTCATTAAACTGTAACAATAAATAGGTTCTGAAATCCGAATAATATTGCATTTATCAAGGTTTTAAGATATAATATTAAGGATTATGAACAAGGAGGTCAAGTTTTTGACTGAAAATTCACAAGATAAAGAGAAAAATCTGAGCTTTAAGGAACAGATTCTAAAAGAATTGGCAGGGGCTGGTGGAGAAGGACAGTCTTCGGACTTAGAACCAGCAGCTGACAATAAAGAAGCAGTGCTCACCGAAAACATTGAATCCCTTCTTTCGTCTGTTGAGGCTTCTCATAAGGCTTTAGCGGAGATTTCTGAAGAAACACCTGTAACTGATAGTCTGGTAAACACAGAAACTTCGGAAGAGGAAAAAGCTGAAGATGGCCAAACAATGATACTGGAAAGCTTGATAGCTAATTTGGGAACAGAAGCACAAGCTGCGGATGCTCAGGAAGTTAAAGTTGCCGAGCCTGAAACACGTGATGGTGAATCAATGACTTCTTCAAAGGTGCCAGTGTCTTATAAAGTTTCAGGAGAAGCAGCTCCTGAGCCTCAAGTAGAAGAAGAGCCAGCTCAAAAGATAAGTGAAAATCTATCTCGTGCCGATCGGGCAAGAAATACAAAGAAAAAGAAGCGTCAGAACAAGGTGGCACGGAATATTGTTCTAACGGTTCTACTTATCGTTCTGATAGGTGTTGGAGTTACAGGTTTTGTTGGCTACAACTATTTCTCTTCTGCTCTGAAACCGATTGATGCAAATTCTACGGAGTACGTTACAGTCGAAATTCCAGCTGGATCAAGCTCTAAAGAAATCGGTGAAATTCTTGAAAAGAATGGCCTGATTAAGAACGCTCAAGTTTTTAATCTTTATTCAAAAATCAGAAGTTACGGCAATTACCAATCTGGTTATTATAATCTACAAAAGAGCATGGACTTAGACTCTATTGCTAAGCAGCTACAAGAAGGTGGTACAGAAACGCCACAGCCACCAGTTCTTGGAAAAATTACCATTCCGGAAGGCTATACGCTTGAGCAAATTGCGGAGACAGTCACTGTCAATGCAGCTGCAACTTCAAAAAAGAATGCTAAGACACCATTTAGCAAGGAAGATTTCTTAAATAAAGTTCAAGATGAGGACTTTATTGCGAAAATGCTTGCCAAATATCCGCAACTCTTAGCAACTCTTCCTGGAAAGGACAGTGGGGTCAAGTACCGACTGGAAGGCTATCTCTTCCCAGCTACTTATGAATATGGGAAGGAAACTACAGTTGAGGAACTGATTGACCAAATGTTGGCTGCTATGAATACGAATTTGTCGCAGTATTACTCAATAATTGAGTCTAAAAACCTGACTGTCAATGAAGTATTAACTCTTGCTTCACTGGTTGAAAAAGAGGGTTCAACTGACCAGGATCGTAAAGATATTGCCAGTGTCTTTTATAATCGTTTGAACCAAGCAATGCCGCTTCAAAGTAATATTGCGCTCCTTTATGCTCAAGGAAAGCTTGGAAAAAAGACGACTCTCAAAGAAGATGCTGAGATTGATACCAATATTGATTCTCCATACAATGTTTATAAGAATCAAGGTCTGATGCCTGGACCAGTAGATAGCCCAAGCCTCTCCGCCTTAGAAGCTACAATTAACCCAAGTAAGACAGACTATCTTTACTTTGTAGCCAATGTGGAAACAGGTGTTGTCTACTTTGCAAACACATACGAAGAACATGCTAAGAATGTAGAAGAACATGTCAATAGCAAGCTAACCCAATAAAGCGACAGTTCTAACAAAATTATGTGGTTTTCCACATAATTTTGTTTTATTAAAAAATAAAATAAAAGAAAAGAGAAAAAATTATGGCTGAAAAAACGTATCCGATGACCCTTGCGGAAAAGGAAAAATTAGAAAAAGAATTAGAAGAATTAAAATTGGTCCGACGTCCAGAAGTGGTAGAGCGCATTAAAATTGCTCGTTCTTATGGAGATTTGTCAGAAAACAGTGAATACGAAGCAGCGAAAGATGAACAAGCCTTTGTGGAAGGTCAGATTTCCAGTCTTGAGACTAAAATTCGCTATGCTGTGATTGTAGATAGTGATGCAGTTGCCAAGGATGAAGTTGCTATCGGGAAAACAGTTACCATTCAAGAAGTCGGTGAAACAGAAGAAGAGGTTTATATCATTGTTGGTTCTGCTGGAGCAGATGCTTTTGCTGGTAAAGTTTCAAATGAAAGTCCAATTGGCCAAGCTCTGATTGGTAAGAAAACCGGTGACACTGCAACGGTTGAAACACCAGTTGGCAGCTATGATGTTAAAATCTTAAAAGTTGAAAAAACAGTCTAAATGAATTTGAAAATCTAAAAGCTGAACAATCAGCTTTTTTTGTTTTCGATTTGTTTAAGTCAGAATGTGTATGATGGAGCTCTAAGGGTAAAAAGAGATTTTCCGTAGGTTGATGAAGTGATTCTGTAGCCAAACGGTACGAGAGATTGAAATAGTCTAAGATATTTTTTAGCCCCGACCTTTATGCTTAGTAAGAGTAAACCAACCGATTATCATAAAACAGAAATGAAAGACGGCGACCTTGGGAAGTGTCAGGGAGGAATGAGAAAGTTAGCATTTAGGTAGGGGAGTACGGCAAACTAAGCTAACTACATAATAAAAGATAAACGGAATGACTATAGGGTAGAAGTAGGGAAATTACAGATGGATATGTTATAATGAGAAAAGGAAAAATGAGGAGAGGATCATGCAAGAGCAAGCTATTTATGGCAAATACGGTGACTATTTGCCCAAAATACTAGAAGATATCAGTCAGCGTATCAAAGCTGAAAATAAAAAAATAAAGCAGGAAACGGGACATAAGCTGTTTGAGCATTTTAATGCTCGTGTCAAGGATGAGGCCAGCATGCTGGAAAAATGTAATCGTAAGAATCTGCCACCGACTCCTGAGTCTGCTCTCAAGAAAATTCGCGATGCGATTGGGATTCGGATTGTTTGTGGATTTATTGACGATATTTATCAGACGATTGATATCATTCGGGGGTTGGAGAGCTGTAAGATTATCCTTGAGAAGGACTACATCCTGTCGGCCAAACCAAATGGTTACCGCTCCTATCATTTGATTTTAGAAGTGGAAACGCCCTATGAAGACTGTTTGGGCAATCAGCCAGGCTCTTATTTTGTGGAAGTCCAGCTGCGGACCATTGCCATGGATTCTTGGGCTAGTCTGGAGCATCAGATGAAATACAAGCATGAAATCAAAGACACCAAGCGGATTGTTCGAGAGCTGAAGCGCTGTGCGGATGAGCTGGCTTCCTGTGATGTGACCATGCAGACCATCCGTAATCTGATCCGAGAAAGTGAGTAGAAAAGATGAAAATTTTGTTAGCAGAAGATGAGGAACAGCTCTCCCGTGTTTTACAAACAGCCATGATCCACGAAGGTTATGAGGTGGATGCGGCTTTTGATGGACAAAAAGCTGTTGACTTAGCTTTGGAAAATGCCTATGACTTGATGATTTTAGATATTATGATGCCGAAGAAAACGGGTCTGGAAGCCCTAAGAGAAATCCGTCAGTCAGGGAATACGAGTCATGTCATCATGCTGACGGCTATGTCAGAAATTGACGACAAGGTCACAGGTCTGGATGCGGGTGCAGATGATTATCTGACCAAACCTTTCTCCCTCAAGGAACTCTTAGCCCGTCTGCGGTCCATGTCGCGTCGTTTGGAGGCTTTCACCCCCAATCTTTTGCAGGTTGGTCGGACCAGTCTGGATGTCGGTGAGCATGAATTAGCCAGCTCAAATTCCATCCGTCTGGCTAGTAAGGAATCCAAAATGATGGAGTTTTTGATGCTAAACAGTGGCAAAAAACTGACAACAAAAGAAATTTTTCAGCATGTCTGGAAGGGCGAGCAAAGCGAGGACTTGGATGAAGGCTTTGTCTGGATCTATATCTCCTATCTCCGCCAAAAGCTCAAGGCCATCAATGCAGACCTGGCTATTTTAGGTGAGGAAAATGGCAGTTTTTGTTTAGTGCCAGTGGAAGGAGACAAGCATGTTTCGGAAACTTAGAGTTCGCTTTATCCTCATAGCATCAGTAGCTGTCACAGGCATCCTCTTTTTTCTGGTTGGGGCTCTTAACTCAGTCCGATTTCTTCAAACGACTGGAGAAATCCAAGCAGTATTGAATATCTTGTCAGACAATCAGGGAGAATTTCCTAGTGTGCAGGCTACGGCTCAGGCTTTAGATAACGACCGCATTTCGATTGATACCATTTATCAATACCGCTATTATAGCGCTGTATTTAATGAAGATGGAACGGTCTACTCATCCAATCTGAACAATATTTCTAACCTTTCTCAGGAGCAAGCTTTAAAATCTGCCAAATCAGTCGTCAAACAGCACCGAAAAAATGGGATTTTTACTATCGGTGGTCAGTATTACTCCTATCAAGTGACGTGGGATTCAAGGACCAAGCGCTACTTGGCTGTTGTGCTGGACTCGACCAAATACCTTGAGGATCGTAATGACTTTCTGTGGGTTTCCATTCGTTCGGCTCTTTATAGCGTCATTTTCTTTATTGTCGTCATTTCCGTTGTGTCTAGTTGGGCCATTCGTCCCTATGTCAGGAATTATGAGAAGCAGAAGCGTTTTATCACCAATGCTGGTCATGAACTGAAAACGCCTCTGGCGATCATTTCAGCCAATACAGAGTTGCAGGAATTGATGACGGGAGAAAATGAGTGGACGGAAAGCACTAAGGATCAGGTCAATCGTCTCAGCAATCTCATCAATCAAATGGTCAGTCTGGCTCGTTTGGAGGAGCAACCAGATATAGCCTTGGTAGATGTGGACTTTTCCAGCCTTGTCCAAAAAGCAGCCCAAGATTTCAAATCTGTTGCTGAAAAAGCTGGGAAGGACTATCATATCGGGGTTCAGGATGGGATTCATGTCAGGGCAAGTCAAGATGAACTCTATGAATTAGTCAGCATTTTGATTGACAATGCTTGTAAATACTGCGATGAGGACGGTCAGATTTTTGTGACCCTGACCAAGGCTAAGCGTAGAAAACGGGCACGTTTGATTGTTTCCAATAGCTATGCGGATGGGAAAAATGTCGACTATAGTCGCTTTTTTGACCGTTTTTACCGCGAAGATGAATCCCATAATCATAAGCAGGCAGGTTACGGAATTGGACTCTCCATGGCCGAAAGTCTGGTCAATCTTTTTAAAGGAAAAATCGCAGCCAGCTATAAAAAAGGCTTCATCAGCTTTACAATCCTGATTTAGCAGTTGAAATCAGCTTGCAGAAGGCCAGCTTGTATCGTCTTTCGATTGCATCCCCTCGTTTTAAACTCAGAAAATACTGGGATACTCTTTTGCTTTTTAAAGATAAGACTTAGGGGTAAAATGATTCTTAGAATGTTTTGTTTTCGAGATTGATTTGACGAAAATTTCAACAGTCTTCTCGTCTATTGCAGCATCCTGAAAGCAAACCGAAAGAAGTTAAGAAGACAAAAATCGCTCTTCTATGTGAATTAGAAGAGCGATTTTTATTTGTTTATCTAGAACGTTGTTTCCCAGCGTTACGGTTGTTTTTCTTTTTATTGCTATGGCTGATGGCCTGACTAGCTTTTGGTGTTACATCTTTTACTCGTCCTGAGTTTCTCATGGCTTTTGGAGGATTCTTTTTATACTCTTCAGCCACTTGTTTTCTAATCCGTGGGCGAATCAAATAATTGATCATGAATTGCTGAATAATTTGGATGAAACCGCCGACAACCCAATAGAGGGTTACAGCTGCTGGCGACATGAAGGAGAAGACAACAATCATAATCGGGCTCATATAAGAAGCGCGTTTCATCTGCTCTTTTTGTGCTTCGTCTTCTATACCATGAAGGGAGAGGACAGACTGAAGATAGTAGAGCACCCCAACAATGAGAGTCAAGACAATACTTGATTTTCCAAGGTCAATACCAAGAAATGTACTGCTTGCCACGCCTTCAGTGTACTGAGCAGCAAAGAAGAGAGCTGAGAAGAAAGGCATTTGGATGAGCAGGGGTAAGCAGCCGATACCGCCAAACATACTCAAGCCATTTTCTCGCTGAGCCGCCATCAATTCTTGCTGAGCCTGTAGCTTTTCTTCTTGCGTTTCAGCATTATTGACCCGTTCTTGGAGCGGCGCAAAGATAGGTTTGAAGTAGTTCATCTTTTCCGACTGAAGAGTAGCCTTCCAAGACTGGTAAATCCCGAGAGGGAGGATAATAATCCGCACAATCAGAGTGACAAGAATGACCCCCATCCCAAAGCCGAGATGCATATTATTGGCGAAGAACTTAATGGCTTCTCCCATAGGATGCCCCAACAGGTTCCAGATGATTCCAGATGGATTTCCGGCTTTGTCTCGTCCGACACATCCAGTCAATAAAAGGAGCAGGGACAAGCTCATTCCAGAGAATAAAATACGTTTAAATTTTTTCACGAGTTCATTTCCTTTGTTTCTAAAAAATAATACCTATCTATTCTACTGTTTTTTTGCAAAATATACAATAGTTCTGCAGACCTAATTTGCAATTTTAAAGTCGGTATAGGAATCAAAATTGGCCATGGTTACATCTAGATAGCTTACTTTAGAAAAAGGAGTCGGGCCTTTGCGGATTTCCTGAATGAATTTGGCCATGAGAGCAGATGTTTCGGCTTGGGCCAAAATTTCGACAGTGCCGTCATCGTTATTCCAGACACGACCAGTAATCCCGCCGATTTCCAGAGCTAAAGAATAGACTCCCCAGCGAAAACCGACACCTTGGACACGTCCTTGAGCAATCATTCTCACTTTTTGCATAGCTGCCTCCTTTTGTAACGGGCCAGAACTCAACCGCCAGCTTCTCCGCTTTCCTCAGCCTGCTGAGCAGGTTGAGATTTTCTTTGCGGATAAGTCTGGAGGATGAGTCCAAAACCGTCAGATTGTGGTATAATGTACTTATGAATATTATAACCTCAAAAGCCAATAATGTGGTGAAAAAAGCTAAAAAACTGCATCAAAAAAAGTATCGCAGCGAATCTTATCTGATTGAGGGCTGGCATCTTTTTGAGGAGGCTCTGGCCAGTCAGGCACGGATTCTGCGAATTTTTGCCTTGGCAGAGTACGAAGAGCGTTTGGCGGAATTTTCTCAGACGATTTTTGTCAGTCCCGAGATTCTCAGTGATTTAGCAGATAGTAAAACACCTCAGGGAATCGTCGCAGAATTGGCCTTTGATGAGCAGAATATTCCAGAAAAGCTGGAAGGAGCCTATCTCTTTTTAGAGGATGTACAGGATCCTGGCAATGTCGGAACTATCATCCGAACAGCGGATGCGGCAGGCTATCAGGGAGTGTTCATTTCTAGTCACTCTGCTGATATTTACAATCTAAAAACGCTGCGCTCCATGCAGGGCAGCCATTTCCATTTGCCGATTTATCGCGTGAGCAGAGAGGAAATGCTTGCTCTTGCGCGTAAAAATAAGCTGCAACTTCTGGCTTCGACGTTGTCAGAAGATTCCGTTGACTATCAAAGAGTCGAAAAAAATGAGCATTTTGTCCTGGTCGTGGGCAATGAAGGTCAGGGAATCAGTCAAGAAATGACGGACGCGGCCGATGTTTTGGTTCATATTTCGATGAAAGGCCAAGCAGAGAGTCTAAATGTCGCTGTGGCAGCTGGAATTCTGATGTTTGCTTTAAGCTAGTTTTTAGAAATCTTTCTATAATGAAACTAAACGGAGGTGATGTTATGCCTTACAGAGAAGATGAAGAATTTATGGCTTATGTGGGGCATTTAATTGAAAAACCCAGTGTGCAGCGCTTGAAAGAGATTACCCATCATATTCATTCCAACCGACTTGAACATTCGATTAATGTCAGTTATACTAGTTACAAGATTGCAAAAAAATTTGGCTGGAATGCTCGCAGTACAGCACGAGGTGCTCTTCTTCATGACCTATTTTACTATGACTGGCGTGAAACCAAGTTTAAAAAGAGTCATGCCTGGGTGCATCCCCGTTTAGCAGTCCGTAACGCCCGCAAGATTACCAAGCTCAATCGAGTTGAGGAAGATATTATCATCAAGCACATGTGGGGGGCGACCATTGCTCCGCCGCGCTATAAGGAATCTTATATTGTGACGATAGTGGATAAATATTGGGCAGTCAAGGAAGCAACTGCGCCTTGGCGGCGTAAGATGGGCGGACGCAAAAAGTATCATCGTAAGATGTTGAGAAGTTAAAATGTGAAAAGGAGACATTATGAACAATACAGTTATTCAAGAAAACAGCGGACTTTCTAGTTTTTATTCTAAAGTCTATGGATTTGTCGGGCTGGGAATTGCTATCTCTGCCTTGGTATCAGGCTTAATGCTAACGACCTTTCAGATGGCCATGGTCGATATTTTGCTCAATTATCGTTGGATTTATTATGGGGCTATTTTCCTTGAGTTGGCCTTGGTTTGGTCAGCTTCCAGTATGGGACTTCGCAATAGTCCGGCAGCCATGCCACTCTTTTTGAGTTATTCAGCCTTAAATGGCTTCACCATGAGTTTTATTGTGGCTCTCTATACAGGAGGAGTGGTCTTTAAAGCCTTTGCTGTTAGTGCGGCAGTTTTCATTGTTATGGCAGCAATGGGAATTGTTATCAAAAAAGATTTGTCTGGCCTGGGACGTGCCATGATTGCTGGTTTGATTGGGATTTTGATTGCGAGTCTGGTCAATATTTTCCTTGGTAGCGAGATGGTGGACTATATCGTCAGTTATGTTAGTGTTGTGATTTTCTCTGGCTTGATTGCCTGGGACAATCAAAAAATTCGCTATGTTTATGAGCAAACTGGCGGTCAAGTCGGTCTTGGCTGGGCAATCTCACTTGCTTTGAGTCTTTACCTTGACTTTATCAATCTTTTCCTCAGCATTCTTCGGATTTTCGGAAGAAATGATTAATGACATAAAAAATTAATCCATAACTGCACCTCTAAAGTTGGCTAAGTACAATCTAACTTTAGGGGTGTTTTCGTGTGAAATTTAGGCCCATTATCAACTTGGAGTAGGATAATGTAGTAGAGAGAAGTTCTTGTAACTTCTTTTTCTCAGCTTTGTCATCATTTATGTTATAATATTCTCAGAAAAAGAGAAAGCAGAGATGTGTATGAAAACTCCATTTATCAGTCGTGAACGCTTGGCCGAGCTGACCGAGCAATTTCCAACTCCCTTTCATCTCTATGATGAGAAGGGGATCCGAGCGCGGGTGCGGGCTCTGCACCAAGCCTTTGCTTGGAATCCTGGCTTTAAAGAATATTTTGCCGTTAAGGCGACACCGAATCCTGCTATTTTAAAAATCCTCAAGGAGGAAGGTTGCGGGGTGGACTGTGCCAGCTATGTAGAGCTGATGATGAGCCAAAAGTTGGGCTTTGCAGGTGATGAGATTATGTTTTCGTCCAATAATACGCCAGCCGATGAATTTCGCCTTGCGCGGGAGCTGGGGGCGACCATCAACCTAGATGCCTACGAGGATGTGGCTTTCTTGGAGGAAGTAGCTAGCATTCCCAAGGTGATTTCCTGTCGCTACAATCCCGGCGGTGTCTTTGAGCTGGGCACCAGCATTATGGATCATCCAGAGGAAGCCAAGTTTGGCATGACCAAGGTGCAGCTGATTCAAGCCTTTAAGGAACTCAAGGCGTTGGGAGCAGAGAAATTCGGTATCCATGCTTTCTTGGCCTCCAATACTGTCAGCAATGCCTACTATCCGGAACTGGCTCGTCAGCTTTTTGAGTTAGCGGTAGAGGTCGTAGAAGCGACTGGGGTTGAGCTAGATTTTATCAATCTGTCTGGCGGTGTCGGGGTCAACTACCAGCCTGAAGGTGAGGAAAATGATATTGCGGTCATCGGTCAGGGAGTTCGCCAGGCTTACGAGGAAATCCTGACACCGGCTGGTCTGGGGCAGGTCAAGATTTTCACCGAGCTGGGACGTTTTATGCTGGCGCCTTTCGGTCTCTTGGTGACCAAGGTTACTCACAAAAAGCAAACCTATCGAACCTATCTGGGAGTGGATGCTTCTGCGGTTAATCTCCTTCGTCCTGCTATGTACGGAGCTTATCATCATATTACCAATATGGATCGACCAGAAGGACCGACAGAGATTGTCGATGTGGTCGGCAGTCTCTGTGAAAACAACGATAAATTTGCCATCCAGCGGGAGCTGCCTGTCAGCCAAATCGGCGATACGCTAGTGATTCATGATACTGGTGCCCACGGTTTCTCCATGGGCTATCAATACAATGCCAAGTTGCGCTCTAGCGAGATTCTCCTAGAGGAAAATGGGCAGGCCCGCATGATTCGTCGGGCAGAGAGGCCAGAAGATTATTTCGCGACTCTCTATGGCTTTGATTTTGAAAAATAGAGATAATTTGGTATAATAAAGAGCAATGAAAAAATTGAAATAGGAGTTCGGATTATTATGAATACATTGTTAGCGATTGTATTGATTATGTTAGCTTTCTTTGGCGGGATTTTGCTTGGTATGTACTTGCTTCGCCGTCAGGTTGAAAAGGAATTTGCGGAAAATCCACGTCTCAATGTGGAAGCGGTGCGGACGTTGCTCAGCGCCAGCGGTCAAAAGCCAAGCGAAGCGAGAGTACAGCAGGTTTACCGTCAAATCATTAACCAACAAAAAGCAGCACTTGCTAAAAACAAAAAATAATTTTTCCTCTCTTGGCAGTTTTAGAGCCGATAGGAAATTTCTATATAAAAAAATGGGGATTTGGGCTAAGCTTCCAATCCCTTGTTTTAGAAAGAAGACTTTATGGATAACCGACCGATTGGATTTTTAGACTCAGGGGTGGGCGGTCTGACTGTTGTCCGTGAACTGATGCGGCAGCTCCCCCATGAGGAAGTGGTTTATATAGGTGATTCGGCTCGGGCTCCTTATGGTCCTAGGCCGGCAGAGCAGATTCGGGCTTATACCTGGCAACTGGTCAACTTTCTCTTGACCAAGGATGTTAAGATGATTGTCATTGCCTGCAATACGGCGACAGCTGTTGTCTGGGAGGAAATCAAGGAAAAACTAGACATTCCTGTCCTAGGTGTGATTTTGCCTGGAGCCAGTGCTGCAATCAAGTCAACTGTTGGTGGCAAGATCGGAGTCATTGGCACTCCTATGACGGTGCAGTCGGATATTTACCGTAAAAAGATTGAGGCTCTATCACCAGATATGCAGGTGCAGAGTCTAGCTTGTCCCAAGTTTGTTCCTCTGGTGGAGTCCAATGAGCTCCAGTCTAGCCTGACCAAAAAGGTGGTTTATGAGACTCTGCATCCTCTGGCGGGCAAGGTGGATACTCTTGTCTTGGGCTGTACCCACTACCCCTTGCTGCGGCCTATTATTCAAAATATGATGGGGCCAAGTGTCAAGCTGATTGACAGCGGGGCTGAGTGTGTACGGGATATTTCTGTCCTGCTCAATTATTTCGAAATCAATCGTAGCCGCGAGAAGCATGAACTGAACCATCGTTTTTATACTACAGCCAGTGCTAAGAGATTTGCGGAAATCACAGAAAATTGGCTGAATCTGAAAGTCAATGTGGAGCATGTGACCTTATGACAAAGAACATTTATGAATACAAAGATGCCTCTGATTGGTATGTAGCTGAATGGGGGCACAGTGCCTCTTACAGTGAGTTCGAGCAGGTACCAGCTGAAGCTTCTGAGATTTTAGACCGCTTAGAGAGTGTTTTGGCAGAAGAAGAGCTAGGCCTGCCCTTAAATATCACGGTCATTCGCTATGGCTCAGCCTTTCGCTTTCTGACCTTCTTGCTGGATATTTTAAATCAAGAAACAGGTCGAAAGTTAGAATTGTTGCAGCGACAGGGAGCGCTCCTCTTGGTTGAAGCAGGACAATTGCTCTATGTTCATCTGCCACAAACCGGCGTGGATTTACAAGCCTTTCTGGGAGCAAAAGATATCAAGGATACCCTCTTGATTGCGACTCGCAATGAGGGTAAGACGGCGGAGTTCCGTAAGCTTTTTGGGAAGTTGGGCTATGAGGTGAAAAATCTGAATGACTATCCTGATTTGCCAGAAGTGGCTGAAACAGGCATGACCTTTGAAGAAAATGCCCGTCTCAAGGCTGAAACGATTAGTCAATTGACTGGCAAAATGGTGTTGGCAGATGATTCAGGTCTGCAGGTGGATGTTTTGGGCGGCCTGCCAGGTGTTTGGTCGGCTCGCTTTGCTGGTGTTGGTGCGACAGATGCTGAAAATAATATCAAGCTTCTGCACGAACTGGCTATGGTCTTTGAGATTAAAGACCGCTCTGCTCATTTCCACACAACTCTGGTGGTGGCTAGTCCAGATAAGGAGTCCTTAGTTGTCGAAGCAGATTGGCCGGGCTACATTGCCCATGAGCCCAAAGGTGAAAATGGCTTTGGCTATGATCCTTTGTTCTTAGTCGGAGAGACAGGAAAAACATCAGCTGAGCTGACGATCGAAGAGAAAAATGCCCAGTCTCATCGTGCGCAAGCGGTGCAAAAATTAGTGGAGGTATTTCCAGCATGGCAAAGCAAACAATCATAGTGATGAGTGATTCCCATGGGGATCGTGCCATTGTCGAAGAGATTAAAAATCGTTATTTAGGAAAAGTAGATGCTATTTTTCACGACGGGGACTCAGAGTTGCCTTTTAAAGATGAAATTTGGGAAGGGATTCACGTCGTGGCGGGGAATATGGACTTTTATCCCGGTTATCCTGAGCGTTTGGTGACAGATTTGGATGGGACCATTATTGCCCAAACTCATGGCCATCTTTTCCATATTAACTTTAGCTTTCAAAAATTGGATTTGTGGGCTCAGGAAGTTGGAGCAGATGTCTGTCTTTATGGACACCTGCATATTCCAGATGCTTGGATGGAAGGGAAAACTCTTTTTCTCAATCCAGGTTCTATCAGTCAACCGCGCGGTTTGATTACTGAGAGACTTTATGCCAAGTTAGAAATTGATGAGGAGCGTTTTAAGGTTGATTTTTATACGCGAAATCATGAGCTTTACCCAAGCTTGTCTAAGGAGTTTACCCGATGATTGCTAAGGAATTTGAAGATTATCTTTTGAATTTGGAAGACACTTTTTTGACACCAGAATCCAAACTAGCAGTGATGATCGACACCCACAATGTAGACCATGCGATTCTCTTGTTGAGTCAGATGACCTACTCGCGGATTCCAGTGGTGACAGCGAAGAAAAAGTTTGTCGGGACCATTTCTCTGACAGATATCATGGCTTATCGGATGCAGCATGAGCTACCGGAGGAAGAGTTTATGTCAATGGATATTGTCCATATGACTCGAAAAGATGTTCTGACCGTCGAGCCAGATTACCAGATTTCAGATGTTCTGCGTAAGCTGGTAGACGAGTCTTTCTTGCCTGTTGTGGATAAAAAACATCGTTTTTATGGGATTATTACCAGAAAATCGATTTTGAAAGCTGTGAATTCGCTGATGCATAATTTCACGAGTCAGTATGAGATTTCCAAAAAATGAAAGAACAAATCACCCCTTTTTTAGAGCAAAAAAACATCTCGGAAAATTCAAAACTAGCCTATTCCTACGATTTGGAGCAATTTGTCAATGAAATCCACAGTAAGGTGACGGAGACCAATTTACGGATTTATCAAGCTTCCATCAAGGATTTTAAGGCGGCTGTCCAGAAGCGAAAGCTCTCAGCGGTTAATCAATTTCTCTATTATCTTTACGAGAACAAGATGATTGGAGAATTTCACCGCTTGACCTTGCCCAAGGTCGCGATTTCCAAGGAACTTGAAAGTGAGCTGATGGACTTGTCAGCTTTTTGGGAGACTTCTGCGGTTCCGCATGGCCGACTAATGGCGCTCCTGATTTTGGAAATGGGTCTCTTGCCAAGTGAAATCCTGCAGGTCAAGGTTGAGGACATTAATCTTGACTTTCAGGTTTTGCGGATTGAGAAGGCTGGGCAGAAGCGGATAATAAAAATCCCTGAAAGTCTGACGGATGAGTTGGGTGACTATTTGACAGGGACTTATTTATTTGAAAAGAATGGCAAGTCCTATTCACGCCAATGGGGCTTTCGCCAGCTGGAAGCTTTCTTGATTGAGCAAGGGCAGGCCAGCTTGTCAGCCCAAAGCCTGCGGGAGCAGTTTATTTTGCGCCAGCGGGAAAAAGGTGTCGGCATCTACGACATTGCTCGTGATCTGGGCTTGAAGACAGTGATTACATTAGAAAAATACAGATAAGAATGGATATCAAGTTAAAAGATTTTGAGGGACCGCTGGACTTGTTGCTGCACCTCGTATCCAAATATCAGATGGATATTTACGATGTGCCCATTACCGAGGTCATCGAGCAATATCTGGCTTATGTGTCTACTCTGCAGGCCATGCGGCTGGAAGTGACGGGAGAATACATGGTTATGGCCAGCCAGCTCATGCTGATCAAGAGCCGCAAGCTCTTGCCCAAGGCGGTGGATCAGGTGGATCTGGAAGACGATCTGGAGCAGGATTTGCTGAGTCAGATTGAGGAATATCGGAAGTTCAAGCTGCTGGGCCAGAAAATGTCCCTTCAGCATGATGACCGGGCTCTTTATTATTCCAAGCCCAAGCTGGAGCTGGTTTATGAAGATGCTGAGCTCCTACACGACAAGTCAACCATTGATCTTTTCTTGGCTTTTTCCAAGGTGATGACCAAAAAGCAGGAGGAGTTTTCAAAGAGCCACACGACCATTGTGCGTGACGAGTATAAGATCGAGGACATGATGGAAGTAGTGCGCCAGCGCTGTCGGACTCAAAAACGCCTTGCCCTGCAGGATATTTTTGCAGAAACCAAAGACATGAATGAAGTGATTACGCTCTTTTTAGCAACCTTGGAGTTGGTCAAGGTGCAGGAAGTCCAGGTCATTCAGGAAGAAAACTTTGGAAATATTTATTTAGTAGGAAGAAAGAATGAGTAAATTAGCAGAGATTGAAGCCCTGCTTTTTGTGGCGGGGGAAGACGGTCTGAAAGTTCATCAGCTATCAGAAATCCTCTCCTTACCGCCGACTGGTGTCATCCAGAGTTTAGAAAAATTGGCGGAGAACTATCAAGCAAATCCCGACTCCAGTTTGACCTTGCTGGAAACGTCAAAGACTTATAAGTTGGTTACCAAGCCTGAATTTGCTGAGATTTTACGGGAATATTCGCGGGCACCGATTAACCAGAGCTTATCCCGAGCTGCACTGGAAACCTTGTCGATCATTGCTTACAAGCAACCCATTACAAGGGTGGAGATTGATGATATTCGTGGGGTCAATTCCAGCGGGGCGATTTCGAAGTTACTAGCCTTTGAGCTGATTCGGGAAGATGGCAAGAAGGAAGTCATTGGCCGCCCCAATCTCTATGTGACGACGGATTATTTTTTGGACTATATGGGCATCAATCATTTGGACGAATTGCCTATTGTGGATGAAGAGGAGCTCATTGCTGAGGAAAGTCAACTTTTCGGAGAGTGACAAGTTAATCCTATAAGGGACCTTTTTTGAATACTACCAAGCTTTGAGGGAGGCACTGCTTTCCCTATTTGCCATTTTTCCAGCTGTTAAAGTTGTGAAAATGGTCTTTGTATCTTGTGAAAGGACAATATCGATGAGAATCAATAAATACATTGCCCATGCGGGAATTGCCAGCCGGAGAAAGGCTGAGGAACTGATCAAGCAGGGGCTGGTGACCGTGAATGGTCAGGTGGTGCGTGAGCTAGCGACTACCATCAAGTCGGGCGACCGAGTAGAAGTGGAAGGCCAGCCCATTTACAATGAAGAAAAGGTCTACTACCTGCTCAATAAACCGCGTGGGGTGATTTCCAGCGTAACCGATGACAAGGGGCGCAAAACAGTCGTTGATTTGCTGCCTCAGGTCAAGGAGCGAATTTATCCCGTTGGCCGATTGGACTGGGATACTTCTGGTGCCTTGATTTTAACCAATGACGGTGACTTCACAGATGAAATGATTCACCCGCGAAATGAAATTGACAAGGTCTATGTGGCGCGTGTCAAGGGTGTGGCCAATAAGGAAATTCTGCGTCCGCTGACCCGCGGTCTGGTCATTGAGGGTAAGAAAACCAAGCCAGCTGTTTATGAGATTCTCAAGGTCGATCCCGTGAAGAATCGCTCAGTGGTTCAGTTGACTATCCACGAAGGGCGTAATCATCAGGTCAAGAAGATGTTTGAAGCGGTGGGGCTGCCAGTGGACAAGCTTTCACGGACTCAGTTTGGACATCTCAATTTGACTGGCCTCAAGCCGGGTGAGGCACGGCGATTGAGTAAAAAGGAAGTCAGCCAGTTGCATAACTTGGCTGTGACCAAGACTAAGAAAAAATGATTAAGAAAATATTGATAGCGCCGGTTCGATTTTACCAGCGCTTTATTTCCCCTGCTTTCCCGCCTTCCTGCCGCTTTCGGCCGACCTGTTCCAATTACATGATTGAAGCCATTGAAAAACACGGAGTCAAGGGGGTGCTGATGGGCTTAGCCAGAATTGGTCGCTGCCATCCCTTGTCCGAGGAAGGGGACGATCCAGTGCCAGACCATTTTAGTCTTCGGCGGAATGACTCTAAAACAGACTTCGAACGGAAATAGCCTTGTTTCCGTTTTTTGCTAGAGAATAAAGTCCAGCCTTAGCAATTACTATCAGCTTTTCAATATTTTTGTTATAATGTTTTTTATGAGAGTTGTTTCAGGGAAGTATGGGGGCAGGCCCCTAAAGGCATTAGATGGAAAGACAACGCGACCTACGACAGATAAGGTCAAGGGCGCGATCTTTAATATGATTGGGCCTTATTTTGATGGCGGTCGGGTGCTGGATCTGTATGCAGGCAGCGGTAGTCTGGGGATTGAGGCGGTGTCTCGTGGCATGGAGTCGGCTGTTTTAGTTGAAAAAGATCGGCGGGCACAAGCTATCGTGGCAGAAAATATTGCCATGACCAAGGAAGCAGCGCGCTTTGAGCTGCTCAAGATGGAGTCGAGTCGAGCCTTGGAGCATTTGACTGGCCAGTTTGATCTGGTTCTGCTGGATCCGCCCTATGCCAAGGAGCAGATTATTGCGGATATTGAGAAAATGGCGGAGCGCAAGCTCTTGAGTGAGGATATTATGGTTGTTTGTGAGACGGATAAGTCGGTTGATTTGCCAGAAGAAATCGCAGACTTGGGTATCTGGAAGCAAAAAATATATGGAATTTCAAAGGTGACGGTCTATGTCAGATAAAATCGGACTCTTTACAGGGTCATTTGATCCCATTACCAATGGACATGTGGATTTGATTGAGCGAGCTAGTCGGCTGTTTGATCGCTTGTATGTGGGCATCTTCTATAATCCTCACAAAGAAGGATTTTTTAACATCCATGCGAAAAAAAGAATGGTTCTAGCGGCTTTAGCGCATTTGGAAAATGTGGAAGTCATCACTTCCCATGATGAATTGGCGGTCGATGTGGTAAAAAGGCTGGGAGTGACCGCTCTTGTCCGAGGCCTACGCAATGGTCAAGACTTGGACTATGAAGCTAGTCTGCATTTTTTTAATAAGGAATTAGCACCTGATTTGGAGACCGTTTTTCTGCTGAGTCAGCCAGCCTATCAATATATCAGTTCTTCACGAATGCGGGAATTGATCGCTTTTCAGCAGGATCTTTCTGCCTATGTACCAGCAAGTGTAATCGAGGAGTTAGAGAAAAAAGATGAGTAATGAAATAACAACCCCTAAAAAGATGACGAAAGAAAATAAATACGGCTTAAAATTAGCTGGTTGTGCAGGAGTGACGACTATTCTCGTGCTCGTGCTCTTTCTTTTTTCTTTTATTGTTCCTTTGCCCTATTATATTGAGGTGCCTGGGGGAGCAGAAGACATTCGGCAGGTTCTGACTGTGGACGGCAAAGAGGATCAGGCGGCAGGTTCCTACAATTTTGTGACGGTTGGGATCCAGCATGCGACCTTTGCCCATCTGGTCTACGCTTGGCTGACGCCCTTCACCGATATTTATTCGGCTCAGGATATGACGGGGGGCTCAAGCGATGAGGAATATCTGCGGATTAATCAATTTTTTATGGAAACTTCGCAGAATATGGCAAAATATCAGGGATTGAAAGCTGCAGGTAAAGAGATCAAGCTCAACTATCTGGGTGTTTATGTCCTGCAAGTAGCCAAGGACTCTACCTTTAAGGGTATTCTGAACATTGCTGATACGGTGACAGGAGTCAATGACAAGACCTTTGAAAGCTCGGAAGAACTGGTAAAATATGTTAATTCTCAAACCTTGGGCGATACCGTCAAAGTGACCTACGAGGAAGATGGAGAAACTAAGACAGCGACGGGGAAAATCATCAAGCTGGAAAATGGCAAAAACGGGATTGGCATCAGTCTAGTTGACCGTACGGAAGTCAACAGCAGTGTTCCGATTGAATTTTCGACCGAAGGTATCGGTGGTCCTAGTGCTGGCCTTATGTTTAGCCTAGCCATTTATACTCAGCTGGCCAATCCCGACCTGCGAGACGGCCGAGTGATTGCAGGGACAGGCAGCATCGACAGAGAAGGCAAGGTCGGTGATATTGGTGGGATTGACAAAAAAGTAGTGTCTGCTGCCAAGGCTGGGTCGACCATCTTCTTTGCCCCAGATAATCCTGTCAGCGAAGAAGAAAAAAAGGCTAATCCCAAAGCTAAGACAAATTATGAAACGGCGCTTGAAGCAGCCAAGGAAATTAAAACGGACATGAAAATTGTACCAGTTAAAACCCTTCAGGACGCAATTGATTATCTAGAAAAAACCAAAAAATCTTAGTCTAGGCTAAGATTTTTGCATTTTAGGTATTGACTAGAGATTTGCTTTCTAAAAAGATTGGAAGATTTTATTAAAGCGTCTGACTTTTTACAGAAAAATCTTTTTCTAGTGAAAAAATATAAATTCCCCTTGTTTTGTGATAAAATAATATGAAGTAAGATAGATGAGTGACAAAGGATAAGTATGCGTAAAGAGATTTCACCTGAGTTGTATAATTACAATAAATTCCCTGGCCCAGAATTTAAGCAAATGGGCAGCAAGATAATTGCAGAAAAATTTGAGTTTGAATTGGTGGAGAATTATAAAGAGGCCTTTGATTTGACGGCCTTTCACCAACGCTTTTCGGAAATTCTGAATAAGTTTGACTATATTGTCGGTGACTGGGGCAATGAACAGTTGCGGCTACGTGGCTTTTATCGTGATGAGAAAGCCAAGGAGAATGCCGAGAAAATCAGCCGTTTGGAAGATTACTTGCTAGAGTACTGTAACTACGGTTGTGCCTATTTTGTGTTGGAAAATACCCAGCCAAGGCGGGCTTCCTTTGACAAAAAATCCCATCACAAGAGAAAATCTGACAGCAAGAGACATCCAGAAGTTTCCAGAGAACGTGGGTCTAAAAAAGGCAGGGACGATCAGCAAAAAAATCGTCAGAAATCACCCAAGAACAGACAACATAAACAAGGCAAACAGGCAAAACAGGCAGTAACTAACCAGTCTCAGCGCCATTTTGTCATTCGTCAAAAATAAAGGAGAAAAATGAAACCATCTATTTATAGCTTAACGCGTCAGGAAATGATTGAATGGGCGGAAGCTCAGGGAGAAAAGAAATTTCGTGCCGCCCAGATTTGGGAGTGGCTCTACCTCAAGCGTGTCCAGTCTTTTGAAGAGATGACCAATCTGTCCAAGGGCTTGATTGCCAAGTTGGATGATCAGTTTGTCGTCAATCCGCTTAAACAGCGTATTGTTCAGGAGTCAGCTGACGGTACGGTCAAGTACCTCTTTGAGCTGCCGGATGGTATGCTGATTGAGACGGTGCTCATGCGCCAGCACTATGGACTTTCTGTCTGTGTTACGACTCAGGTCGGCTGCAATATCGGTTGCACCTTCTGTGCTTCCGGCTTGATTAAAAAGCAACGCGACCTCAATAACGGTGAGATTGTTGCTCAGATTATGCTGGTTCAGAAGTATTTTGACGAGCGTGGTCAGGATGAGCGGGTCAGCCACATTGTAGTTATGGGAATCGGCGAGCCTTTTGATAACTATAAGAATGTGCTCAAATTTATTCGGACGGTCAATGATGATAAGGGTCTGGCCATTGGTGCCCGCCATATCACCGTTTCGACCTCAGGATTGGCTCACAAGATTCGTGACTTTGCTAATGAAGGTGTGCAGGTCAATCTAGCTGTATCCCTCCATGCCCCGAATAATAATCTGCGGACCAGTATCATGCGGATTAACCGGTCCTTCCCTATCGAAAAGCTTTTTGCAGCTATTGAATACTATATTGAGACGACCAACCGCCGGGTGACCTTTGAGTACATCATGCTCAATGAAGTCAATGACGGGGTAGAGCAGGCCAAGGAATTGGCTGAGCTGCTTAAGAACATTAAGAAGCTGTCTTATGTCAATCTCATTCCTTACAACCCCGTTAGCGAGCACGACCAATATACCCGTAGTCCTAAGGAGCGCGTGATGGCCTTCTATGACACCCTCAAGAAAAACGGAGTCAACTGTGTGGTTCGTCAGGAACATGGTACGGATATTGATGCAGCCTGCGGTCAGCTGCGATCTAATACCATGAAGCGTGACCGTGAGAAGGACACTATTAAGAATGTTCAAGCTTAGGAACTATCTGACTTCAGACGGTGAGTTGACAGCTCAGGGACGGAGATTACTGATAGGGGGAAGCTGGCTCTATTTCTTGATGCTTTGCATTCTGTGCTTTATTCCTCAAGTTCCAGAGCCGGGAATGGAGACGCCGGGAATCCAGTACTTTGGTCGAGTAGTGGTTCTGCTGATTCCTTTTAACTCTTTTGTCAATCTCGGAGAGATTACTTCTTGGTTGCAGTTGGTCAAGGTCTTTGTCCAAAATCTAGCCAATATCTTTCTGCTGTCGCCATTGATTTTTCAGCTCCTATGGTTATTTCCTCAGTTGCGGAGCACAAAGAGAATTGTTTGGCTCAGTTTTGCTATGAGCCTGTCCATTGAAATGACTCAGATCTTGCTGGATCTTCTCATCAATGCCAACCGAGTCTTTGAGATTGATGATCTCTGGACCAATACTTTGGGCGGTTATCTGACTTGGCGGGCTTTTCAGCTTGGTCAGAAAATCTGGAAAAATCGTCAAGATGACGCTTTCAAGAGGGATTAGCTAAGGAAATGTTCGGGTTTTATAGAATTTTTTATAAAAAATAATTCTTTTTCCGTTTTTTCTCTTGACAAAAGATTTTAGAAGCTTTATAATTTTAAACAATCATCAGAAAAGTAATAATTTTTTCTACTTTCAGGGAGCCTGTGGTTGGTGGAAACAGGCAGCGGAAGATTATGAAGTGGGCTGATGGAAAAAATGAATTTGAAACAATAAAAATTCGGTGAGCACACCTTACAGTGCGACTTGTTGTTAGACAAGGCAGAGATATGGAGGTAGTCTATACTTTTCTCCATAATTGAGGTGGCACCGCGATTTTACGCCCTCACACAGAGTTTTTCTGTGTGTGGGCTTTTGTTTTGTTCGGAAATAAAGAAAAGAGGTAAGCAAGATGACAGAAACTAAAGGATATTTTGGACAATTCGGCGGCTCCTTTGTGCCAGAGCCTATCCAAGCATTGCTGGATGAATTGGAAGTGACTTTTGAGAAGTATAAGGATGACCCAGAATTTTTAAATGAATACCGACATTATTTGGCAGATTATTCAGGACGGGAAACTCCGCTCTACTTTGCAGAAAGCCTGACTCAGCACCTGGGCGGAGCTAAGATTTATCTGAAGCGGGAAGATCTCAATCATCTGGGCTCCCATAAGCTCAATAATGTTTTGGGGCAGATTCTTTTAGCTAAGCGCATGGGTAAGACCCGAGTCATCGCTGAAACTGGAGCTGGTCAGCATGGTGTGGCAACTGCGGCAGCCGCAGCCAAGTTTGGTATGAAGTGCGATGTTTACATGGGTGCAGAGGATGTAGAACGCCAACGGCTCAATGTTTTCCGCATGGAAATGATGGGTGCGACTGTTCACGCTGTGGAAACAGGTACCAAAACCCTCAAGGACGCAGTGGATGCAGCTTTTGGAGCTTGGATGAGTGATTTGGAAGCCTTCTATGTTTTGGGTTCGGCTGTCGGACCTCACCCCTATCCGACGATTGTCCATGAATTCCAAAAGGTGATCAGTGAAGAATCTCGTCGGCAGATTTTGGATAAGGAAGGTCGCTTGCCAGACTATGTCATTGCTTGCGTAGGCGGTGGCTCCAATGCTATCGGTGCATTCTCCCAGTATGTTGCGGATGAAGAAGTTAAGTTAGTGGGAGTTGAAGCGGCTGGACGAGGACTTGATACAGATCAGCATGCAGCGACCATGAGCAAGGGAAGTGTCGGAGTAGTGGACGGTATGAAGACCTACGCTGTCTTTGCTGAAGATGGTCAGGTGGCACCGGTTTACTCCATTTCGGCAGGCTTGGACTATCCTGGAGTTGGTCCCGAACATGCTTTCTTTAAAGATTCCGGACGAGTAGAATACATGGCAGCGACAGATGATGAAGCTGTGGATGCCTTGCTTCTCTTGACACAAAAGGAAGGAATTTTGCCGGCAATCGAAAGCTCTCATGCCATTGCTGAAGCTATCAAGCGGGCTCCGCAATTGTCATCTGACCAAATCATCATTATCAATGTATCTGGTCGTGGTGATAAGGATGTGGCAGCCATTGCCGACTATCTAGAAAAACGAAAATAAAATACCCAGCAGAAGAGTAGTAACATCCCTCCTTTCAGAGAGTCTGTGGTTGCTGGGCAGACCAAATCTATGGTCGATATAGGAGATATGCAGTGATTTTACTAATTGATAATTATGATTCTTTTACCTATAATTTAGCTCAGTATATCAGCCATTTCGCGGAAGTCAGGGTTTTGCGAAATGATGATGCTAGCCTTTATCAAGTGGCAGAAGAGGCTGATGCTTTGGTTCTGTCCCCTGGACCAGGCTGGCCGGCAGATGCAGGACGAATGGAAGAACTTATCCGTGATTTTACCGGTAAGAAGCCGATTTTGGGGATTTGCTTGGGACATCAAGCCATTGCAGAAGTATTTGGTGGAAAGCTAGGATTGGCTCCAAAGGTCATGCACGGCAAGCAAAGTATTTTGCACTTTGAAGCAAGTTCTCCTCTCTATCAGGGGATTGAAGATGGTCGGCCGGTCATGCGTTACCATTCAATATTGATTGAGGAGATGCCAGAGGACTTTGAAGTGACGGCTCGGGCGGCTGATGATAACTCTATTATGGCCATTCAGCACAAGAGTCTGCCCATCTATGGTTGTCAGTACCATCCTGAGAGTATTGGTACGCCGGATGGTCTATCGTCTATCAAGAATTTCATTGACTTAGTAAAATAGCCATAACTTATAGCAAATAATCATCCCCACACCGATTAAAAGACAGGGCACAAAAGCTAACCTGTCTTTTTTCTTTTTAAAGCAGAAGCAGGCGAGGCCAGAGAAAGAGGCAATTTGGATGAGGATGAGAATTTCTGTCAGGCTGAAAATAGCTGCGCAGGAAGCTAGAAAGAGAAAGTCGCCAGCTCCGATGCGAAGATTAAAAAAGAAGGCTAGAAGTCCTAGGGCTAAAAAGAAGAGCATGAGCGGATTGGTACCCGCTGTCGTCATCAGCAAAAACTGAAAGATTAGCCAGACCAGAAGGGGATATTCTTGCTCGCGCTGATCGTAGATGGCTAAGGTCAATCCCATAGTGAGCAGTAGGAGTTGGGCTAGTGAAAGAAGCTTTAAACTCCAGCTCAGAAAGAGTAAGCCTAGAATGAGCTCAAAACCAGCATACCAGATGGGAAGGTGGATCTTGCAAAAACGACAGCAAAAGCCATTAAGAAGCTGAGAAAGGATTGGAATCAAATCCCGTGCTTTGAGTATCTGCTTGCAGTTGTCACAGTGACTGCTTGGAGAGATGATGGACTGTGCAGGGAAGCGGTCAATGACCAAGCCTAAGAATGAAGCTAAAATCGTTCCGACCAGAAAAAAGTATAGATGTATCATACTTATTTATTCGGAATTCATGCAGAATAATTCTGAAATTTTGCTGCTTTTCTAAATAAGAATATTTTCTGAGTCAAAAGACTTGACTTTCTTATTTAGAAGCATTATAATTAAAACATAATCAAAAAAGATTAGAATAATTACAAATAAAAAGAGAGGTATCATTATGACTCAAGTAAAATATGGCGCTGCAGCAGATGTAGCAACTTTCACTAACCAAAATTCTTTACCAAAAACGAAAGCAGTTCTCAATCAAGTAGTAGCAGACCTTTATACAGCTCGCATCGCTCTTCATCAAGTTCACTGGTATATGCGTGGCGCAGGCTTCATGGTATGGCATCCAAAAATGGACGAATATATGGACACGGTAGATGTGACCTTGGATGAGGTCAGCGAGCGCTTGATCACTCTGGGTGGCAAGCCTTATTCAACTCTGACAGAGTTTATCCAACACAGCAAGATTGAAGAAAAAGCTGGCGAATTCAGCAAGAATGTAGAAGAAAGCTTGGCGCGCGTGATTGAAATCTTCCGTTATCTGACAGATCTTTACCAAGAAGCGATGGATGTGACAGATGAAGAAGGCGATGATGTGACCAATGATATCTTCGTTGGTGCCAAGGCAGATCTTGAAAAGACCATCTGGATGTTGACAGCTGAAATCGGTCAAGCACCAGGTTTATAAAATGAAATTCAAAAAGAGGCAAAAAATTTGCCTTTTTTGTTTTTCTTAAGGATTATTTAAGCTTACTCCCTTATACTAATAGCATCAGATGAAGACCTCCTAACTTTGTTTGATAGAACTCCTAAACTTTTCTTTTTCATAATAATCTCCCGAAAAGGCAGCCTCCGAGGCTGTCTTTTCTGTTTTGCCATCTTGAAAACTTTAGCAAAATTTGATAAAATATAGCTCATGAAAACACTCTACGATGTGCAGCAATTTCTTAAAAATTTCGGAATCATTATTTATATGGGCAAGCGTCTTTATGATATTGAGATGATGAAAATTGAGTTGGAGCGGATTTACGACGCTGATCTGATGGATAAGCTTGACTATCTGGAGGCTGAGGCCGTCCTGCGCAGAGAGCATCAAGTAGAGTTGAAGTATCTAGAAAATAAAGGGAGAAACTAGAATGGGAATTTGGGTTTTGTGGGCAATTTTGCTGGGGATGTTGGCTTGGATGGGCTTCAATTATTTCCGTATTCGTCGTGCAGCTAAGATAGTAGATAATAGTGAGTTTGAAGGCTTGATTCGTAAGGGACAGTTGATTGACTTGCGTGATCCATCGGATTTTCACCGCAAGCATATCTTAGGTGCACGTAACATCCCGTCTCAACAGCTCAAGTCCAGTATCAATGCACTTCGCAAAGACAAACCAGTTCTTATTTATGAGAATAGCCGAGGACAGCTGGTGACCAATGCAGCGATTTACTTGAAAAAGCAAGGTTTTAATGAAATTTATATCCTATCTTACGGCCTTGATTCTTGGAATGGCAAGGTAAAGTCAAGCTGATAGAGTATAAAAAGTTATCATCGTTTGATACAAAACCTAAGTTTTATATCAAAATGAACTAATATTAATTTTAAGGAGTATTTATAAGATGCAAGAAAAGAAAAAATCCTCTCTTGTTTTAGGTATCTTGTCCATTGTTTTGGGCTTGTTGATTCCAATAGTCGGTCTTATTTTAGGTATTATTGGTCTAGGTTTGGTCAATTCACACCAAAAAGAGACTCAATTGGATTATAAAACAGAAAAAATTCTGAACATCATCGGCATTGTGATTTCTATCATCAACTGGATTGCAGGAATTATTTTGACCGTGAATGGATTAATGTAATGAATGATAATAAAAAGGCTTGTGATAAGCCTTTTTATTTTTACCAAGTTTGCTCTAAGTATTGTTTTATAATCTCTAACTCGGAAGCCCTTAGTGCCCGATATTCTCCTTCTGCTAGGTTCGGATCTAGCTGGAATTCACCAAAATGTGTGCGTTTGAGATAGGTGACCTTGACACCAACTGCCAGAAACATCTTTTTGATTTGATGAAACTTACCCTCAGAGATGGTAACCGAGGCTGTGGAGTGATTGAGGCTAGTCGTGTGAATCTCAAGCTGGGCTGGCTTGCATTGAGTTCCGTCCAGAAAGACAATGCCTTGCTGGAAAGCGGCTGTAGCTGCTTGGGTAAGAGGACCGTTGACTTCAACATAGTAGGTCTTTTTGATATGGTATTGAGGGTGCAGGAGCTGAAAACCTAGTGGCCCGTTATCCGTAATCAGGAGCAGGCCGCGTGTGTCGCGATCCAGACGGCCGACAGAGTAAAGCTGGTCGTTAAAATCTTCTGGTGCAATCAGATCCAGAACGGTTGTCTTATCTGCATCAGAGTTGGCTGTGACAGCACCGGCAGGCTTGTTCATCAGAAAATATCGGTGAGCCGGCTGGCTTAAGGAACGGCCCGCTAGACTAATGGACTGGAGTCCGCTATCGACATTTTGACTGAGGAAACGAGCAGGCTGACCGTCGATTACAATCTGCCTTAGTCGCAGTTTTTGTTTCATTTCTTTCCGGCTAACCTTAGCCTGGGCTAAGAATTTATCAAGGCGCATGAGTTTTCCTTTCAAAGGTTTGGACGTTTCGCAATTTAGAGAATGGTGAAAGGTCACAGAGCAAGAAAGCGAGGTTTTAGCGTAAATCTAATTCTCGATTTTCTTCTTTTATCATACTCTTTCAGAAGCAAAAATGCAAAAAGGACTGCAGTTTACGATTTTCTTATGAAAACATTTACACTTGGTTGGCTCGTGTTTTTTGGAAAAAACTGTGTTATAATTTTTAGTTGGAAATAAATAATAAGATTTAGAGGAAAAAATGACAAAATTTAGAGAAGATATTCGCAATATCGCTATTATCGCTCACGTTGACCACGGGAAAACAACCTTGGTCGATGAGTTGCTGAAGCAATCTCATACGCTGGATGAGCGTAAAGAGCTGCAAGAGCGGGCAATGGATTCAAACGATATCGAAAAGGAGCGCGGTATTACCATCTTGGCTAAAAATACAGCCGTGGCTTACGAAGGTACTCGTATCAATATCATGGATACACCAGGGCACGCGGACTTCGGTGGAGAAGTTGAGCGGATTATGAAGATGGTGGACGGGGTTGTTCTGGTTGTGGACGCCTACGAAGGAACCATGCCTCAGACCCGCTTTGTTTTGAAAAAAGCCTTGGAGCAAGACCTTGTCCCAATCGTAGTGGTGAATAAAATCGACAAGCCGTCTGCTCGTCCAGCAGAAGTAGTGGATGAAGTATTGGAACTCTTTATTGAGCTTGGAGCGGATGATGACCAGCTGGACTTCCCAGTGGTTTATGCTTCAGCTATCAATGGAACTTCATCTATGTCAGATGATCCAGCGGACCAAGAGCACACCATGGCACCGATTTTTGATACCATTATCAAGCATATCCCAGCTCCAGTAGACAATTCTGACGAACCTTTCCAGTTCCAAGTGTCACTCTTGGACTACAATGACTTCGTTGGTCGTATCGGTATTGGACGTGTCTTCCGCGGTTCTGTTAAAGTTGGCGACCAAGTAACCCTCTCTAAACTTGATGGTACAACTAAAAACTTCCGTGTGACGAAACTCTTTGGTTTCTTTGGTTTGGAGCGTCGTGAAATCCAAGAAGCCAAAGCGGGTGACCTGATTGCCGTTTCAGGTATGGAAGATATCTTTGTCGGTGAGACGATTACACCGACAGATGCTGTTGAAGCTCTGCCAATTCTGCATATTGATGAACCAACTCTGCAGATGACCTTCTTGGTTAACAACTCACCTTTTGCTGGTCGCGAAGGAAAATGGGTGACTTCTCGTAAGGTTGAAGAACGCCTGCAGGCTGAACTGCAAACGGACGTGTCCTTACGTGTTGAACCAACGGATTCACCAGACAAATGGATTGTTTCAGGTCGTGGTGAATTGCACTTGTCAATCCTGATCGAAACAATGCGTCGTGAAGGGTATGAGCTGCAAGTATCTCGTCCAGAAGTTATCGTGAAAGAAATCGACGGTGTCAAATGTGAGCCATTTGAGCGCGTCCAAATCGATACACCTGAAGAATATCAAGGCTCGGTCATCCAAAGCCTTTCTGAACGCAAGGGTGAAATGCTGGATATGGTGGCTACAGGAAATGGTCAGACTCGTTTGGTCTTCTTGGTTCCTGCCCGTGGTTTGATTGGTTACTCAACTGAGTTCTTATCCATGACCCGCGGTTACGGGATTATGAACCATACCTTCGACCAATACCTGCCAGTTATCCCTGGTGAAATCGGTGGCCGCCACCGCGGTGCCTTGGTATCTATTGATGCTGGTAAGGCAACGACCTACTCTATCATGTCTATCGAAGAGCGCGGAACTATCTTTGTCAACCCAGGTACTGAGGTTTACGAAGGAATGATTATTGGTGAAAACTCTCGTGAAAATGACTTGACTGTTAATATCACCAAAGCCAAGCAGATGACCAACGTTCGTTCTGCTACGAAGGACCAGACAGCAGTCATCAAGACACCGCGCATCTTGACCTTGGAAGAATCTTTGGAATTCTTGAATGACGACGAATACATGGAAGTAACACCAGAATCTATTCGTCTGCGCAAGCAAATTTTGAACAAACAAGAACGCGAAAAAGCTAATAAAAATAAGAAAAAACAAGCGGCAGAATAAGCAATCTAAGCTATCTGGCGGCAGAAAGGAGTAGCATGGTTTACTTTATCATTGGAATTTTGATCCTGCTTTTCTATGTATTTGCCGTTCCGGCTAGTATTAAAGGAACGCTGAATATCTTGACAATTGTGCTTTTGCTGGTTGCCTTGATTATCTTATTTGCCTTAGGACTCTTTCAGATTTTTAAATTGCCTTCAGAATTTTTTGTAGGACTCTTCCTGATGATTCTGACTGTGTGGGCGCTGAGAGATATTGAGCGCTTAAAGTCTAAAGTCAGACGGCGAGATTTCGTGGACGAAAATCATTATGAATAGAATAACTGCCCAGCTTTGATGAGTTGGGCAGTTTTCATTTCCAGCACTTTGACAAGCTGTCTAAAGCGTACTGATATGTGTCACAGTGTTCTTATTGGAATAATGAGTTATTGTGAGATAAATCAAAAATTTGGCTGTCAATATCACAATTATTGACTAAAGCGGCAATGCTTTGTTACAAAAGTTAAATCTTCTTAACAGCTAAAAATAAAAAACTGTTTCGGCTTTTTTATTTTCGCAAAAAAAGGTAAAATAGAATGAAGTATGAATGAAGAGGTCTATGATGAAAAATATTTCAAAATTTGCCAATAAGAAAGTCTTGGTGTTGGGTTTGGCCAAATCTGGGGAGTCAGCTGCTCGTCTTTTAGATAAACTGGGGGCGATTGTGACGGTCAATGATGGGAAACCCTTTGAGGAAAATCCAGCAGCCCAATCTTTGCTCGAAGAAGGAATTAAGGTCGTGACAGGTGGTCATCCTTTGGAACTGCTGGATGAAGATTTTGAGTGGATGGTAAAAAATCCAGGCATTCCTTACAATAATCCTATGGTCATAAGAGCTTTGGAAAAGAAGATTCCCGTTATTACCGAAGTGGAGCTGGCTTATCTGATTTCAGATGCGCCGATTATCGGGATTACTGGCTCAAATGGAAAAACCACCACCACGACCATGATTGCGGAAGTGCTAACAGCAGGCGGACAAAATGGTCTTTTATCAGGAAATATCGGATTTCCAGCTAGTCAAGTCGCCCAAGATGCGAGTGAGACAGATACTCTGGTGATGGAACTTTCTTCCTTCCAATTAATGGGAATCGAAGCTTTCCATCCGGAAATAGCGGTGATTACAAATCTGATGCCGACACATCTTGACTATCACGGCTCTTTTGAAGATTATGTGGCAGCCAAGTGGAATATCCAAAAAAATATGACCGCTTCTGACTACATCGTGTTGAATTTCAATCAAGATTTGGCTAAAGAATTGGCTAAGAAAACGGCAGCCCAGGTGATTCCTTTTTCAACCCAAGAAAAGGTCGATGGAGCCTACTTGGACGGCGATGTGCTGACTTTCCGTGGGGAAGCCATTATGAAAGCTTCTGAACTAGGCGTGCCTGGTAGCCACAATGTAGAAAATGCTCTAGCAACCATTGCTGTCGCCAAACTCCGTGGGATTGATAATCAAGTTATTAAAGAAACCTTGGCTCATTTTGGCGGTGTCAAGCATCGTCTCCAGTATGTGGGTGATATCAATCAAATCAAATTTTACAACGACAGCAAATCGACCAATATTTTAGCGACCCAAAAAGCTTTATCAGGTTTTGACAATAGCAAGGTTATTTTGATTGCTGGTGGTCTTGATCGTGGCAATGAATTTGATGAATTGGTGCCAGATATCAAGGGCTTGAAAAAGATGGTGATTTTAGGAGAATCAGCTACGCGTGTTAAGCGGGCTGCGGATCAGGCAGAAGTAAGCTATCTGGACGCTTCAGATGTCAGAGACGCTACTCGCAAAGCCTTTTCTGTGGCGGAGCCTGGGGATGTTGTCCTTCTCAGTCCAGCCAATGCCAGCTGGGATATGTATAAGAATTTTGAAGTGCGGGGCGATGAATTCCTTGCAGTGATTAAAGAATTAAAGGGATAAAATGAAAAAAATAGTATTTACAGGCGGAGGGACAGTTGGCCATGTGACCCTCAATCTTTTGCTGATGCCTAAATTTATCGAAGAGGGCTGGGAAGTCCATTATATCGGTGACCGCCATGGGATTGAGTACAAGGAAATTCAGAAATCAGGTTTACCTGTTGTTTTCCATTCGATTGCAACTGGCAAGCTCCGTCGCTATTTTTCTTGGCAGAATCTTTGGGATGTTTTCAAAGTGGCAGGTGGGATTCTCCAGTCGCTGGGCATCATGTTGAGAGTACGTCCAAAAGCTCTGTTTTCAAAAGGAGGCTTTGTGTCTGTTCCGCCGGTGATTGCGGCGAAGGTGACGGGCGTTCCAGTCTTCATTCATGAGTCTGATTTGTCGCTTGGCTTGGCTAATAAAATCGGTTATAAATGTGCAAAAAAAATGTACTCAACTTTTGATCAAGAGCATTCTTTGACAAAAATTGAACATGTAGGGGCTGTGACAAAAGTTCGGGGAACAAAAACCGAGGAGCCGAGAGAACTGATCGATATTCGTCGGCATTTCAATGAGAACCTACCAACGATCCTTTTTATTGGCGGATCGGCTGGTGCTAAAGCTTTCAATAATTTTGTAGACAAAAACAAAGATTATTTGCTTACTAAGTACAATCTCATCAATCTAACGGGAGATAGTCGCTTAGATGAACTTTCTACTGGTTTATATCGTGTTTCTTATGTGACGGATTTATATCAACCACTGATGGATTTGGCAGACGTAGTGGTGACACGAGGAGGTTCAAATACTATTTTTGAGTTGCTTGCTATGAAGAAGCTACAGGTCATTGTACCTTTAGGACTTGGGGCAAGCAGAGGCGATCAGATTGAAAATGCCGACTATTTCGTAAAGAAAGGCTACGCAATGAAGATAAATGAAGAAAACCTAAATAGGGTAAATCTTCAAGTAGCTGTTAATGACTTGTTGAGAGAAAAAGAACATTATTATCAAAGAATGGAAAACTCTCATGAAATCAAGTCTGTAGATGAATTTTATGCAATTTTGAAAAATGACATCAACAAAGGGAAAAAATGACAAAACGGAAACAAGATGATCAGCAAGAAGCTAGAAAAAGTCTTTCTGAATGGCAAAGAAGAAATAAGGAATATCTTGAAAAGAAGGCTCAAGAAGAAGCAGAAAGACAGAAGCAATTAGAGCAAGAACAAGCTTTAGCTGAAGAAAAAGATCAACAAAATGAATCGGATATTACTGATGATTCTGAGGATCAAGAAATCGAAAATGACGCTGCAGATGAAACTTCTGATCTGGATGAGAAAGCAGATGCTGCAGGTGAAGAAAACGATGAATTTGAGTTAGATGAAGGGGAAGAACTTAGCAAAAAAGAGCTCAAAAGATTGGCCAAACTTGAAAGAGACGCTAATCGCATTCCGATAGAGAAAATCCATCTTTATCGTGCCTTGCCAGTTCTAATCATCAACGGGCTACTGATTTTGCTTTCTCTTTACTTTTTGACTCCTCTGGCAAATATAAAAACGATTCAATTTTCTGGTAATCAAATAGTCAGTCAGGAAGAATTGCTGAAAAATAGTAAGATTGATGACAGGGATTACACTCTGACAACTTTTATCAATCAAAAGAACTATGCACGCAATATGAAATTCTCCAACCCTTGGATTGATACGGTAGATATGACCTATCAGTTTCCTTTTACCTTCAATGTGAAAGTAAAAGAATATGGGGTTCTAGGATATTTGCACGAAAATGAAAACTACTATCCTATTTTGACTAGTGGAGAGGTTATCAAGGACGCAGTTGCTCCTGAGTCCTTGCCTGCTTCCTACATCTCTGTGGAATTTTCTGATCGACAGCTGATTAAATCGCTCGTCAGTCAGTTGGAAAAAGTACCAGATTCTGTAAAAAACAATATCCGAACAGTTCAAATAACCCCAAGTAAGGTGACGCAGGACTTAGCTACTTTGACAATGGGAGACGAACATCAAGTTCTGGTTCCTATTTCACAAATTGCAAGAAAACTCCCCTACTACGAAGGGATTCAGCCTCAGCTAGAATTTCCAAGCGTGGTAGATATGGAAGCTGGTATCTTTAGTTATCTGCAAGGCGCTCAGAATGAAGAATCTTCTGCTGAGCCAGAAGAGAAAGCAGAAGTAAAAAAAGATGAAAAAATAGAGGAAGTGGCTCCAGAGGACGAAAATTCTGAAATTCAAAATCAAACAGAAAATAATGAGAATGCTGAAAATAACTAATTATGTTGAGAAAAACTGCCCATTTTCATTTTCTTTATGATATAATAAAGTTTGGATAACTCTATTCTCAAGAGTTATTGTATAGACCGGAAACATGGAAGATAGAGAGGACTGATGTAATGGCTAGAGACGGCTTTTTTACTGGATTAGATATAGGAACTAGCTCAATCAAAGTGTTGGTGGCAGAGCACATCAACGGTGAAATGAATGTTATTGGAGTCAGTAATACAAAAAGTGCTGGCGTAAAAGATGGAATTATTGTAGATATTGAAGCTGCAGCGACAGCAATTAAGTCAGCTATCACTCAAGCGGAGGAAAAAGCTGGGATTTCAATTGGTTTGGTTAATGTTGGCCTGCCTGCGAATCTATTGCAAATTGAACCAACGCAAGGGATGATTCCTGTGACGAGTGAATCACAAGAAATTACAGATGAGGATGTTAAGAACGTTGTCAGATCAGCTCTGACTAAGAGTATGACTCCTGATCGTGAAGTAATTACTTTCATTCCAGAGGAATTTGTAGTAGACGGCTTCCAAGGTATTCGCGATCCGCGAGGGATGATGGGAATCCGTTTGGAAATGCGTGGCCTTTTATACACAGGACCTCGTACGATTTTGCATAATCTTCGTAAAACAGTAGAGCGTGCAGGTGTCCAGCTGGAAAATGTGATTATCTCACCTCTTGCTATGACCAAGTCTATTTTGAACGAGGGAGAGCGTGAATTCGGTGCAACGATTATTGATATGGGCGGAGGTCAGACAACAGTAGCTTCTGTTCGTGGTCAAGAACTGCAATTCACCAATATCTACCAAGAAGGCGGCGATTACGTCACCAAAGATATTTCAAAGGTCTTGAAAACTTCACAAAAATTAGCTGAAAGTTTGAAATTTAATTACGGGGAAGCTTATGTACCAGCAGCTGGGTCAGAAACTTTCCAAGTAGAAGTGATTGGAGAAGTTGAACCGGTAGAAGTAACAGAAAGCTACTTAGCTGAAATCATTTCCGCTCGAATCAGACATATCTTTGAACAGGTTAAGCGTGATTTGGATAGAAGACATCTACTTGAGCTACCTGGTGGCATAGTGATTGTTGGTGGAACAGCGATTCTTCCGGGAGTAGTAGAGTTAGCCCAAGAAGTGTTTGGTGTCAATGTGAAGCTCTATGTTCCAAATCAAATCGGTATTCGCAATCCAGCCTTTGCCCATGTGATTAGCTTATCAGAATATGCGGGTAATTTGACTGATGTGGATATGCTAGCTCAAATGGCTGTCCGTGGTGATGAACAGCTTCGTCATCAACCTATCGCCTTTGAACGCTCTGCTCAGCCTTTGCCACGTTTTAACAATAAGTCAGTAGAGGAAACGGCAGAAAAAACAGAAACGGATATTCCGCCATTAAGTAATAGTGTTCCAAACCAAGAACCAAAAACTTCGATTACAGATCGTGTACGTAATTTAATTGGTAATATGTTTGATTAAGGAGAGAAAATAAACTATGACATTTTCATTTGACGCTATGGCTGCTCAGGGAGCAGTTATCAAAGTAATTGGTGTTGGTGGAGGTGGCGGAAACGCCATTAACCGCATGATTGATGAAGGAGTTGCGGGGGTTGAATTTATCGCCGCAAATACAGATGTTCAAGCGCTTAGCGGTGCCAAAGCAGAAACTGTTATTCAATTAGGCCCTAAATTGACCCGTGGTCTTGGTGCCGGAGGACAGCCTGAGGTTGGCCGTAAAGCTGCCGAAGAAAGTGAAGAAGTCCTCACAGAAGCACTTGCAGGAGCAGACATGGTCTTCATTACTGCAGGTATGGGTGGAGGAACAGGTACAGGAGCTGCCCCTGTGATTGCACGAATTGCCAAAGGAATAGGCGCTCTGACAGTTGCAGTTATCACTCGCCCATTCGGTTTTGAAGGAACCAAACGTGGTAATTTTGCTATCGAGGGTATTAATGAACTCCGTGAGCATGTGGATACTCTTCTCATCATTTCTAACAACAACCTGCTTGAAATTGTAGATAAGAAGACACCGCTGCTGGAAGCTTTGAGTGAAGCAGACAATGTTCTTCGCCAAGGTGTGCAAGGAATTACGGATTTAATTACCAGCCCAGGCTTGATTAACTTGGACTTTGCTGATGTGAAAACTGTCATGGCTAATAAGGGTGACGCCCTTATGGGAATTGGTCTTGGTAACGGTGAAGAGCGTGTTATTGAAGCAGCCCGCAAGGCTATCTACTCACCACTTCTTGAAACAACGATTGATGGTGCAGAAGATGTGATTGTCAACGTTACAGGTGGTCTTGATATGACCTTGATTGAAGCGGAAGAAGCTTCTGAAATTGTCAACCAAGCAGCTGGCCATGGTGTAAATATCTGGCTTGGTACATCAATTGATGAGTCAATGAAAGATGAAATCCGTGTTACAGTTGTGGCAACAGGTGTTCGACAAGATAAGGTTGATCGTGTCAGCGGCCTTCGCCAAACACAAGGAAGTACTCGTCCGCAAGTTGAGTCAAAACATAGCGAAGTTCGTTCAGCACACTTTGATCGTAATTTTGATTTGACTGAAAAGGTTGACATGCCAACTCCTAGCCGTCCAAGAGCAGATGTTCCAAAGGGTTCTGCCTTTGGCGATTGGGATTTACGTCGAGAAGCGATAGTTCGTCCAGCTGAACCAGCTTCTTCAACTCGCGTGGAGCGTTACGCTGAAACAAATGAAGAGGATGATGAACTTGAAACACCTCCATTTTTCAGAAATCGTTAATCTAGAAAATGAATTTACAACAAAATAAAGATTCGATTTTTCGTTCGGTTGAAAGAATTGCTGAAAAATCAAATCGTTTAAAAAATTCAGTAAAAATCATTGCAGTCACGAAATATGTTGATTGTGAGACTGCTCGCCAGCTTGTAAACACAGGGATTCAGCATATTGGTGAAAACCGTGTGGACAAATTTTTGGACAAATATCAAGCTTTAAAAAATGAAAATCTTACTTGGCACTTAATTGGGAGTTTGCAAAGACGAAAAGTAAAAGATATAATTAATTATGTTGATTATTTTCACGCTTTAGATTCTATAAAATTAGCTCAAGAGATTGATAAGCGAGCGGAACATGTGATACAATGTTTTTTACAAGTGAATATTTCTAAGGAAGCAAGTAAACATGGTTTTCAGGTGGAAGAACTTGATGATGTGTTGTCTGAACTTGAAAAATTAGAAAATATTCGTCTTGTTGGATTAATGACAATGGCTCCATTTGAGGCTAGTCATGATGAGTTGAATCAAATTTTTGAGGCAACTCACCAACTTCAAAAAGAATTACAAAAGAAGCAGTTGAAAAATATGCCATTTACCGATTTGAGTATGGGGATGAGTCGAGATTATCCAGAGGCTATTGCCAATGGGGCAACATATGTTCGAATCGGTACCGCATTTTTTGAATAGGAAAGAACTATGTCATTTAAAGATAGATTTGATAAATTTATAGATTATTTCACAGAAGATGGAGAGGATACAGCTGTCCCGCAACAGCCAGCTAAGCTTCCAAGCAGTTCGCAAAAGCCTGAATTGTTGCAGTCTCAGCCTGTAAAAGAGACGAAGTCTCCTCGTACAGCTCCTGCTCAACCGCAGCCGCAGTCTTCTACAGAAAATATTACGAGATTACATGCTCGCCAGCAAGAATTGGCTCAAAACCGCGCTAAGGCTGATGAGAAGATTACGATTGATGTGCGCTATCCTAAAAAGTATGAGGAAGCGACAGAGATTGTAGACTTGCTTTTGGCAAATGAAAGCATTCTGATTGACTTTCAGTATATGACTGAGGTTCAGGCACGTCGTTGTTTGGATTATCTTGATGGTGCCCGTTATGTTTTAGCGGGTAATTTGAAAAAGGTTGCGAGTACCATGTACTTGCTGACGCCAATCAATGTTGTAGTCAATATTGAGGATATTCGTCTTCCAAACGATGTTGAATTAAGTGAATTTGACTTTGATATGAAGCGTAGTAGATAATAGATGACTTATTTTATTATTAGGATAATCTCTAATGCCATCAACGTTTATTCCTTGGTGATGCTCATTTATGCAGTTTTATCATGGTTTCCTGGAGGATATGAAACAGCTTTAGGGAAGTTGGTCATTAGTGTAGTGGAGCCATTTCTCCGTCTATTTCGAGGTTTACCTTTACAATTTGGAAGAATAGATTTCACGGTTATGGTAGCTTTCTTTGTTCTAAAATTTTTGAACGTTCTAGTTTTATGGCTGGTTGGATATCTATCACTACTATGGTAAGAAATATTCATCAGCATTTTGCTCAAGAAGATCAAGATTTTATTGATAGAAGTTTAGAAATATTCCAGAGGGTTCAAGACTATTATCACTTTGAAACGACTTCCTTCTTAAATCCTCATCAAGTTGCAATTATGAGGAATATCGGAAAGCAATATGATTTGCAAGTATTTGTCAGCTCAGATTTTTTTCCAAGCGAGTTGGCAAAGGTTCTTATTGCCCCTCCTTACTATGAATTCAATCCTGAAGATTTTGAGATTAGCTTGCTGGAGATAGTTTATGCAAGCAAATTTTATAAAATTAACCATTCTCAGATAATGGGAACGCTTCTTAATCAATTAGGGATTGAAAGAAAGACTTTTGGAGATATTCTCGTTATCGAAGATAGAGCTCAGATTTTTGTTGATAAAAAATTAGCTCAATATTTTATTGATAATGTTTTGAAGATTTCTAAATCGCCAGTGAAGCTACAAGAGGTTGAGCTAGAAAAGCAACTGATTGAACAGAAAGTGACAGTTACAAAAGATATACTGGTTTCTAGTTTGCGTTTAGATAAATTAGTGGCAAGTATCTTTAAATTGTCAAGAAGTCAAGCAGTTCAACTCATCTCAGCAAAGCATGTGAAGCTAAACTATGCCGTAAGCGACAAGCCGGATCAGCAGATTGAGCTAGACGATTTGATTAGCGTTAGAAGATTTGGAAGAGCAAAAGTTTTAAGCGAGAACGGTTTTTCAAAAAATGGGAAGCATAAATTAACTGTTGAATTATTATCTAGTAAATGAGGAGAAGATATGACATTAACATCATTAGAAATTAAAGACAAATCTTTTGCGACGAAATTCAGAGGCTACAATGTCGAAGAAGTTGATGAGTTTCTTGATATTGTTGTAAGGGATTATGAAGATTTGGTTCGTGAAAATCATGAAAAGGAAGCAAAGATTCGTAATCTTGAAGAACGCTTAATCTATTTTGACGAGATGAAGGATTCTCTCAGCCAATCTGTATTGATTGCTCAAGATACAGCCGAGCGTGTTAAACAGGCGGCGAATGAGCGCTCAGCTAATATTATTCGTCAAGCAGAGCAGGATGCACAGCATCTATTGGATGGCGCTAAATATAAGGCCAACGAGATTCTTCGTCAAGCTACTGATAATGCTAAAAAAGTAGCGGTTGAAACAGAAGAATTAAAAAATAAGACACGTGTTTTCCATCAGCGTCTCAAGTCGACGATTGAGAGTCAGCTGACGATTGTGGATTCGCCAGAGTGGGAAGAAATTTTGCGTCCGACTGCAACCTATCTTCAGACCAGCGATGAAGCGTTTAAAGAAGTTATTGAAGAAGCTCTGGGAGAAACGGTTGTTACTCCGGAAGAAGTGGACGTCACTCGCCAATTCTCTCCGGAAGAATTAGCTGAATTGCAAGAGCGGATTGAACATGCCAATAGAGAATTGGCTGCAACTCAATCTTTTGCTCCCCTAGATGAAGAGATAGTAAAAGCGCATCAAGAGGAACTTTTTAGAACTGAATCAGATGAAGAAGATGATTCTGAAGGCAGTCAAAGAATTCCAATTAATATCTTATAATTGTAGAAACACAAATCAGACAAAATATTTTTAGCGAGCAGGCGATGGTGAGAGTCCTGTAATCCCTTTTGTTTGATTTATCATTCTGCCTAATTATATCTGAACTGAGTAAGATATGACGTCTGCCTACGTTACGGGCTAAGAGGGACAGGCTTTTTCCTGTCTAAACAAAGGTGGTACCACGAATTTTCGTCCTTTAGGAGAAGTTTGTGGTTTTTTATTTTGAAAAATGATATTTATGAGGAGAATCGATGAAACTCAAAGAAACACTGAATCTTGGAAAAACTGCTTTTCCGATGCGGGCTGGCCTGCCAAATAAAGAACCAATCTGGCAAAAAGAATGGGATGAGGCTAAGCTTTATCAGCGCCGTCAAGAATTAAATGAAGGCAAACCGCATTTTGTCCTGCATGATGGACCACCCTATGCGAACGGAAATATTCACGTTGGTCATGCCATGAATAAAATTTCCAAGGATATCATTGTCCGTTCGAAGTCTATGGCAGGCTACTATGCGCCCTACATTCCAGGATGGGATACGCATGGTCTTCCTATTGAGCAGGTGTTGGCCAAGCAAGGTGTAAAGCGTAAAGAACTGGACTTGGTAGAGTACCTCAATATGTGTCGGGACTATGCCCTCAGCCAAGTCGAAAAGCAAAAAGAAGACTTCAAGCGTTTGGGTGTTTCTGGTGACTGGGATAATCCTTATGTGACTTTGACCCCTGACTATGAAGCAGCTCAGATCCGCGTCTTTGGTGAAATGGCTAAGAAAGGCTACATTTACCGTGGTGCTAAGCCGGTTTACTGGTCTTGGTCTTCTGAGTCAGCTTTGGCTGAAGCGGAAATTGAATACCATGACTTGGTTTCAACCTCTCTCTACTATGCTAACCGTGTCAAAGATGGCAAAGGGGTCTTGGACACAGATACTTACATCGTCGTATGGACAACAACTCCATTTACCATTACAGCTTCCCGTGGTTTGACAGTTGGAGCAGATATTGACTACGTTTTGGTCCAGCCTGCGGGTGAAAATCGTAAGTTTATTGTGGCATCTGAATTATTGAATAGCTTGTCCGAGAAATTTGCTTGGGCTGATGTTCAAATTTTGGCTACTTACCGTGGTCAAGAATTGAACCAGATCGTGACGGCTCACCCATGGGATACGGCTGTAGATGAGTTGGTCATTTTGGGTGACCACGTTACGACTGACTCTGGTACTGGTATTGTCCATACTGCGCCTGGTTTTGGTGAGGACGACTACAATGTCGGTGTAGCCAATGGACTGGAAGTTGCTGTGACAGTTAACGAGCGCGGTATCATGATGGAAAATGCTGGTTCTGACTTTGAAGGCCAGTTCTATGATAAGGTTGTGCCAACGGTTATTGAAAAGCTTGGTGATTTGCTCCTTGCTCAGGAAGAAATTTCTCACTCTTATCCATTTGACTGGCGTACTAAGAAGCCAATTATCTGGCGGGCAGTACCACAGTGGTTTGCATCTGTTTCTAAATTCCGTCAAGAAATTTTAGATGAAATTGACAAGGTTAAATTCCATTCTGAATGGGGGAAAGTACGCCTCTACAATATGATTCGTGACCGTGGTGACTGGGTTATCTCTCGTCAGCGGGCTTGGGGTGTGCCGTTGCCAATCTTCTATGCCGAAGACGGAACACCAATCATGACAGCAGAAACCATCGAACACGTGGCTCAGCTCTTTGAGGAGCACGGCTCTATCGTCTGGTGGAAGCGTGAAGCAAAAGACCTCTTACCAGAAGGATTTACTCATCCAGGTTCTCCAAACGGTGAATTTACCAAGGAAACGGACATCATGGACGTTTGGTTTGACTCAGGTTCATCATGGAATGGGGTAGTGGTCAACCGTCCGGAATTGACTTATCCGGCTGATCTTTATCTAGAAGGTTCAGACCAATACCGTGGTTGGTTCAACTCATCATTGATCACATCTGTTGCTAACCATGGTGTGGCCCCTTACAAACAAATCTTGTCACAAGGATTTGCCCTAGATGGTAAGGGTGAAAAGATGTCTAAATCCCTTGGAAATACCATTGCTCCAAGTGACGTGGAAAAACAATTTGGTGCGGAAATCTTGCGTCTCTGGGTAACCAGTGTAGACTCTAGCAACGACGTTCGTATCTCTATGGATATCTTGAACCAAGTTTCTGAAACCTACCGTAAGATTCGGAATACCTTGCGTTTCTTGATTGCCAATACCTTTGACTTTAATCCAGTTGAGGATGCTGTAGCTTACGAAGAACTTCGCTCTGTTGATAAATACATGACTATCCGCTTCAATCAATTAGTAGAGACTATTCGCAAGGCTTATGCAGACTTTGAGTTTCTGACTATTTATAAAGCGATTGTCAACTTTGTGACCGTTGACTTGTCTGCTTTCTATCTGGACTTTGCCAAAGATGTCGTCTATATCGAAGCAGCTAGATCATTGGAACGACGTCAGATGCAAACTGTTTTCTATGACATTTTGGTCAAGATTACCAAGTTGTTGACACCGATTCTGCCACACACAGCAGAAGAAATCTGGTCCTACTTAGAGCATGAAGATGAAGACTTTGTCCAATTGTCAGAATTGCCAGAAGCGGAAACTTTTGCGAACCAAGAAGAAATCTTGGATACATGGTCAGCCTTTATGGACTTCCGTGGACAAGCTCAAAAAGCCTTGGAAGAAGCTCGTAATGCAAAAGTAATCGGTAAATCACTCGAAGCCCATCTAACAGTTTATCCAAATGAAGTGGTGAAAACGCTTCTTGGAGCAGTGGATAGCAATGTAGCTCAACTTCTGATCGTGTCCGAATTGACCATCGCAGAAGGTGCAGCGCCAGAAGGAGCAGTAAGCTTTGAGGATGTAGCTTTCACAGTTGAACGTGCTGCAGGTGAAGTTTGTGACCGTTGTCGTCGTATCGATACAACCACTGCAGAACGTAGCTACCACGCAGTTATCTGTGACCACTGTGCAAGCATTGTAGAAGAAAATTTTGCAGATGCAGTCTCAGAAGGATTTGAAGAAAAATAAAATATAATAAATAAAAGAACCTTTTATAATGGATAGTATAAAGAAATACTTTCCTTTCAGATAAAAGGTTCTTTTGTAATAATTTTAAAAGTTGCAAACGCAACTAATGTATATTATAATTTTCTAATTGAGAGTGTTGAATTTTGCTTAAGATATGTTCTAGCTGAAAAAGCTCAGAGGAAGTTAATTGATGCAGCTTCGTCTGAATATACCTATCCTCAAAGCCAATCAGCTTGTCGTATACTTTTAGAGCAGAAGTCGTTGGATAGAGCTCCTTGAATTTCTTATTTTGAGCTTTGGTTTTTTTGACAATCAAGCCTCGTTCCTCCAACTTTCTTAGAGAGCGGCTCAGGGTAGTCTTGTCAATCTGAACCAGCTCGGCAAGCTGAGATTGATGGATGGCAGGGTGTTCGACAATGCGAGTAAGAATGAGAAAGAGATTATTATCAAGCCCGTATTGGCTAGCTTCTTGATTCATTTTCATCATGGCTTGACGGGAGATGAACCCCATTTGACGAAATAACTGACGATAATCCATAAGAACTCCTTTGATAGTTGCATTTACAATGATTATATAATAAAGCAAGGATGGAAACAAGTATGTGGTATAAAAAATATTTGCCAGAGTTGGACACACTGGAGTTTTACAAGATTTTAAAGCTGCGGATCGATACCTTTGTTGTCGAGCAAGAGCGAATCTATCATGAATTGGATGAGAAAGATCTAACAGCTGTGCACATTTTCCAAGTAAATGAGCAAGAGGAAGTAGATGCCTATGCCCGCGTGTTTGAGGAAGGTGAAAAAGTCGTTTTTGGCCGTCTTGTGACAGCCCCGTCAGCCAGAGGAAAGGGCTTGGGGAATAGATTAGTAGAGGAAATCTTGTCTCTTTGTGAGAAAAAGTGGCCGAGAAAAATCATTGAGATCGAAGCTCAGGAGCAAGTTGTGGGGCTTTATGAAAAATTCGGTTTTGTAACTCAGGGAGAGCCTTTTATCTTTGAATCAACGCCCCACATCAAAATGATTTACAACAAATAAAAAATCCAGTTGAAGGAACCGCTCTTAGTGACGGTGTCTCAACTGGATTTTGCTTTCCTAAAACATGGAGTATTCATCGGCTAGCATGACTGTTTCTCTACCGTCATTGTCCACAACGTAGATCATTCGAGGATAGAAGGGGTCAAACTTATAGGTAAAATCAAAGGAGATAAGTGTATCGAGATGATCCTCAGAGAAGCGGAAGGTCAGCTTGCCCTTGTTATTAATTAATTCGAAGCGAATCAGGTTATTCAGGGGAAAGACATCTTTAAGGAAGTTGTCGATGATGTACCAGAAAGTGTCAATCACATCATCTGGCAAGCTAGTGATAACGCCAAAGCTGGCATAGCGACCACGAGTATTGGTAAAAGCCATGAGACTCACTCCTTTCTGAAAACCTAGCTGCGGTAGACCAAATATCAGTCATTTAGTATTGACACAGCAACATTGTTGGTTCTATCATACAAGAAATAAGTGGGAATTGCAAGGAATTTCTCCTTTGCTGGGTAGGAGATTAGGAGGAAAGAGAGAAAGAAAAAGAGCTTGCGCTCTTTGACAACTTTATCGATTCTTTAGTTCAACATAACGTTTGTACCAAATTTTCACATAAGCATCGGAGAAGGGACCGCGTTCGTTGTTGATCCAGTCAACCAGAATCTTAACGTTTTCCTTGAGAATGAAATCCAAATCATCCGAATAGTTCATTTGCCTTTTATGACGTTCATATTCTTCCACATCAAGCAGCCGTTTTTCTCCGTCTGTGAAGACCTTGACATCTAAATCATAGTCGATGTACTTGAGGGCTTCATTGTCCAGATAGTAGGGGCTGGCAAGGTTGCAGTAGTATGAAGTGCCATTGTCACGAATCATGGCAATGATATTAAACCAATATTTCTTATGAAAATAGACAATGGCAGGCTCTCGTGTTACCCAGCGCCGGCCATCACTTTCTGTTACCAGTGTGTGGTCATTAACGCCAATAATGGCATTTTCTGTTGTCTTTAGTACCATGGTATCACGCCAAGTGCGGTGAAGATTCCCATCATGCTTATAACTTTGAATTGTAATAAAGTCGCCTTCTTTGGGAAGTTTCATAACCTACCAACTTTCTACAATTTATAAGTTTATCCTCTTTATTGTAACATATTTTCATAAAAATGCCTAAGTTTTCATAGAAAATCTTAAAGATATTCTCTTAGAGCGCTGGCAATGTCCGAAAAATCATACCCTTTGCGGGCTAGAGCTTGGGTCAGACGCTGTTTTAAGTCATAGCCCTCGTACTTTTTGGAGTACTTGCAGTACTGCTTGTCTAGCTCTTTATAGAGCAGCTCTTGTTGGTTTTCTTGGTCTTCTTCAATGTCTAAATGATGGAAGGCCTCTTTGGCTTGTCCATAGGAAAATCCTTTGTTTATCAGGGCTTGGAGGATTTTATCTTGCAAAGCCTTGCTGGGAAGCTTTCCTTGGTATTTCTTTAAAAGTTTCTCAGCAACTCGATCGGCTACTTCAGTGAAATCAAATTGCCTTAGTTCTTCCTCTATGATAGTGCTAGAAATGCCTTTTTGACTGAGCTTTTGCTTGAGAACAAAAGCTCCTTTATCACCAGTGAGAAGGTTGGATTGAATGAAAGAATTAGCATATTTTCTGTCGTTGATCCAATTTTCTTTTTTCAAAGCGTCCAAGACTTGGCTGATGATGTCTGGCTGGATGTCGTGCTGGGTCAGATAGTCTTTGACTTCTTTGGTAGTCCTTTGCTTGAAGGAGAGGTGGTAGAGGGCTAGATTTTTTCCGTAGGAAAATTGGGCGTAAACTTGAATTTCTTTTAGCTCTTGCTCCGTGATTTCCATCCCTTTAGACAGCATGAAGTGGACGATAGTATCTTCTGTAATATAGAGTTTTTTGCTGTCGTCCAACTCCAAGAGGTAGAGCCGTTTTTTCTTTTCGATTTTTGTGATTTTCATACTAATCCTTTCACTTGGACGATATTTGAGAGTAGAGTCATTCCATGGTCTCTCTGTGTCAATTCGTAGTTGCGGAGAGATTTTCATGATTTAGACTATTTTCTCATCTTTATTGTAACATATTCTCAACGAATCGACTCTAGCATGGTATAATAGAAGCATGAATGTAAAAGTGAAGCAAAGAATCCCTCTCAAAATCAAGAAAATGGGAATCAATGGGGAAGGAATTGGATTTTATAAGAAAACGCTGGTCTTTGTCCCGGGAGCTTTGAAGGGTGAGGAAGTTTACTGTCAGGTGACCAAAGTTCAGCGCAATTTTATTGAGGCTAAGCTCTTGACCATCAATAAGCGGTCAAAATTTCGGGTGGAAGCGCCATGTGAGATTTATGATAGCTGCGGGGGCTGTCAAATCATGCACCTCCACTATGATAAGCAGTTGGAGTTTAAGGAAGATTTGCTGCGTCAGGCCTTGAAGAAGTTTGCGCCAGCTGGTTACGAAAACTATGAGATTCGGCCGACCATTGGTATGCAGGAGCCACTCTATTATCGGGCCAAGCTACAGTTTCAGACTCGGAAATTTAAGGATGAGGTCAAGGCGGGGCTCTATGCCCAGAATTCCCACTATCTGGTCTCGCTAAAAAATTGTCTGGTTCAGGACAAGGTGACGCAACAGATCATAAATAAGGTAGCTCGACTTTTAGGTAAGTATAGGCTGCCCATCTATGATGAGAGGAAGACTGCTGGAGTGCGTACCGTTATGATTCGCAGAGCCAGAAAAACGGGTCAGGTGCAGATGATTTTTGTGACGGGGCGTAAGCTGGACTTTTCTCCAGTCGTTCAAGACCTAGTGGCTGAATTTCCAGAGCTGGAGACAGTGGCGGTCAATTATCATACGAGCAAGTCCAGTGAGATCTACGGGGACAAGACTGAGATTATCTGGGGCAAGGAGGCTATCCAAGAAGGTGTGCTGGACTATGAGTTCTCTCTGTCGCCTCGGGCTTTCTATCAGCTCAATCCTGCGCAGACAGAGGTGCTTTATGGAGAGGCAATTAAGGCGCTGGATGTAACGGAAGAAGACCATTTGATTGATGCCTATTGCGGAGTGGGGACCATCGGCTTTGCCTTTGCTAAAAGGGTCAAATTTCTGAGGGGCATGGACATCATCCCTGAGGCCATTGAAGACGCCAAGCGTAATGCGAAACGAATGGGTTTTGACAATACACTCTACGAGGCTGGAACGGCAGAGGAGATTATTCCTCGCTGGTACGCCGAAGGTTATCGGGCGGCTGCCTTGATTGTCGATCCGCCGCGAACAGGTCTGGACGATAAGTTGCTAGAGACGATTGTTCGCTATGCACCTGAAAAGATGGTCTACGTTTCCTGCAATGTTTCAACCTTGGCGCGCGATTTGGTCAAGCTCAGTCAGGTCTACAATGTCCACTACATCCAGTCGGTTGATATGTTTCCGCATACCGCTCGGATAGAGGCAGTGGTGAAATTAGTCAAAAAAGACAAGTAACAGAGCGATTTTTTGAAAAACAAGTCTAAATGAACAGCAAAAGAGGCTGGGACAAAAGTCCTAGCCTCTCAATTGTCTTTGGATTGTCGAGCAAGACGCAGTGGTTGAGTGGGCTCTACTACGCTGATTTCATCAGTTTTTACAGCCCTACTCAACTGTGCGGAGGTGGGACGACGAAATCGAATTCTAACGAATTACCGATTTCTTATACGAAAACTCAAAAGAGCGCAAAAAGACTCCCCTTGTGATATAATGAAAGCGAAA